>JAUMWO010000022.1:0-11342 GCA_030529605.1 Bacillota bacterium
CTTGCAATGAGAACCCTGCGCAAATCCGCTATATGGCACTGGAGGACGAAAATACGCTTCAGATCTGCTTTGACGGCAATCTCCAGTCCTTTACCACAGACAACATCAAGGTTCAGCTGAAAACCGGAGAGGAACTCCGCGATCTCAAAATCGTCAAAGCGCAAGAGTATCCTGAAATCGTCTGGTACCTCGTCCAATCGCCGCAAGCGAAAATGACGGGATGTATCGTCACCTTGCAGGGACTCCGCAGTGCAAAATGCGGCACGGAGCTTCCGGTGATCGAGTTCGAACCGCCGATGACGATCAACTAACAAATCAACAAAAAGGAATCCATAGGAAATGAGCAAGGAGAAGTTTCTTCTTATGACACCGGATCAGCTGTTTGATCAGTTGATCACCTATGTCATGTCGGACCTGACCTTGGGGAAAGAGGTCGTCGAACAATTGATGAATGAGCGTCGATATCGCGACGATTTCGAGTTTCGATTGCTTGTCGAATGTGCGGATTGTGTGATCCGTATGTTGCGAGGTGAATACCACGATCTCATCACCATCGTCCCCGGAATCATCGAACGAGCCAAAGCGCTTCGGATGTTGCAATGCGTCTCCATGCTCAGCAATCAGCTCGGGGGGGCCTATTACTACTACGGCCTCTACGAGCGTGCCTTTGAAACCTATCGCAACATCATTTTAAGTGAAAGGGAGCAGGGCATTCTGTCGATGACGTCGACGGCCTATGCCAACATCGCTCTGATCTTCCGGAGCATTTCCGCCTTGAAAGAAGCCCGTCGCTACATGGAATTGGCGATGGAGTCGTTTGAGCGCGCCGGAACCGAGCAATCTCGTTATCGCTCCAAATTTGTCTATTTGATTTCGGACTTGATCGAGCTTCTCGTGCAGACCAATCAGATGGAGCGGGCGAAAGAAGAGATGGCGCGTCTCGACGCGTTCGACAAGACCGATATTGCCAGAGAATCGCTGTACTCCTACAACCTGGCGAAGGTGTACTTCGCTTTCTGGACCGGGGATTATGCGGAAGCGAGGTCGCGATATTATGAGGCGATCTCATTTTTGGACTCGTATTCGGATTTCTTTCGGGAGCGTACGCTCTGCGCCTACATCGATCTCTGCGTCGAGCGAAAGCTGGACTACAGTCTCTATCGGGAGGAGCTTCTCCAAGTCGAGGAGCTCAAAGGCTTCGGCTACCCGATTCATCTGCTCAATTCGTTAAAGGAGCTTCGAAAATACTATTATTCGGTCGGCGATTTGGAACGCGCGCAAGCGGCGACGGATCGCTATCTCGGCATGCTCGAATCGCTGCCGACTTATTCTTCCCAAAGACAGCTCGCGGCGCTGCAGGTCGTCGAGGAGATTCTCGATACGGGCGATTCGTATTCGGAGATCACATCCAAAAACACCGAGTTGGAACTCATTGCGGATGAGGCGATCCGCCACAAAAACGCGTTGCAGGAAGCTTATTACCACATCGAGATGACCAATGAGATCGGCCGCAAACTCACTTCTTCGCTGAATCTGGTCGGCGTGATCGAAGGCATTTATCGCAGTTTGCGCGCCAACATCCCGATGACGGTTTTCTTGTTGATGGTGGCGGAGCCCGAGCAAAACCGTCTGCGTTCGGTCGCTTGCTACAGCAGCGACGAGCTGAGATCCGAGTTCACGGTCGCGCTCGACAATCCGCACAGTTTGCTGGCGGAATGCTACCGCACAAAGCAGATTATGGTGACCGGGGATTTGTTCCGCGAAGAGGAGCGTCAACGAGAAATCCTGTATCTGGGAGACGGCAATGTCCACTCCTTGGTTTTCATGCCGCTGATGATCGAAGACAAGGTCATCGGGATTTGCTCGCTTCAGGATGTCGCGCTCAATGTCTACAATGAGAAGCGTGTCGAATTTCTCGAAGGGTTGCAGCCATACCTCGCCATCGCGCTCAACAATGCGATGCGTTCTTGGCATCTCGAGCGTGAGATTCGCTCGCACAAAAAGACGCAGGCGAAGCTCGAAGAAGTCAACCGCCGCTTGGAGCTGCTCTCCTCGCTGGATGGATTGACGCAAATCAGCAACCGCCGCGACTTTGAAATGAAATTTATCCGCTTGATTCAACGGGCGCACCATGCCCGGGAGCCGGTCTGCGTCTTTATGTTGGACATCGACAATTTCAAGCTTTACAATGATACATATGGTCATCTCGAAGGGGATGAGGCACTCAAGCAGATCGCGCAAGTGATTCGCCGCAATCTGGATCATTGCGGAGGACTGTCCGCGCGGTTTGGCGGTGAAGAATTCATCGGAGCTTGCCGGGGCTTGGATGCCGCTGCCGCCAAGAGACTCGCGGAGCGCATTCGTCAGGATGTCTACGATTTGAAGATTCCGAACGAAAAGGCTCCGCTCAAGATTTTGACGATCAGCACCGGGGTCGCCGTCTCGCATACCGTCGACGAGGGACAAAAGTCCCGGTTGATGCGCGTGGCGGACGAATCGCTCTACCAAGCGAAGGACGCCGGAAAGAACTGCGTTATCTTGAAGGAACTCGTTCTCGACTGATCGAAATGGATCGACAATTGGATCGACAACTCGACTCGGGCACGCCCCGAGCATCACTCGAACAACAAGAGGAGGAAAAATGGAAGGAAGGGCATTGTCGTCGGACTCGTATTTTGACGGAGGGTTGCTCGAACTGATCGGCATCGCGGTGCTCGGTTGGTTTGTGACGGTTTTCACATTCGGTATTTGTTTTCCTTGGGCGCTTTGTATGCTGTACCGATGGAAGATCAATCACACGGTGATCGAGGGACGAAGACTCCGTTTCATCGGATCGGCGACCGGTCTCTTTGTGGAGTGGATCAAATGGTTTCTGCTCTGCATCGTGACCTTGGGGATCTATGGATTCTGGGTCGGCATCGCGCTGGAAAAGTGGAAGGTGAAGAATACGGAGTTTGCCAATTGAAGCATTTACCGATCGACGGATGCGAATCCCCCGTCATTGTCCGCGCGTTCACCGAGCAAGGAAGCGGCGGAAACAGGGCGGGGGTTTGTGTTTGCAAAGATTTTCCGGATCCGCAGGTCATGCAGGGGATCGCGACCGAGATGGGTTTGTCCGAGACGGCATTTGTTTGTCCGGTTCCCGGGGTGTCCGGGGATGATGTCCCGTCCTTTCATATCCGCTATTTTACACCTTTGTGTGAGATCGAGCTCTGCGGCCATGCGACGATCGCAGCCTTCGGCTATCTGTTTCGGCGCGGCGTGATCGCGCCGGGCACGCTCCGCATTCGCACGCGCGCAGGCGATCTCCATCTCATCGTCGGTCCGGACGGCTCGGTGCTGATGGAGCAGGGCGACTACAGCGAGCGCGATGTGGACCGTAGCAAGTATGCCGACATTGCAAGGAGTCTCGGGATTGACTGCGCGGATTTGGATCCGCAGATTCCGATCGCCATCGTCAGCACCGGGGTGGAGGACATGCTCATCGCGGTGCGAAGCGAAGCGGTGCTCCGAGACCTCGTACCGGTTTTTTCCGAGATCGAAAAAATCAGCAACGAGCACGAGATTTGCGGGTACCATGTCGTGACGCTGCATCCTTCCGCGGAGGCGGAGGGAGCGGGTGCCGCTGCGCTCTGTCGCAACTTTGCCCCGCGTTACGGCATCGACGAAGAGTCTGCGACCGGCACCTCCAACGCCGCTCTCGCGGGCAGATTGGTTTCTCTTGGGCTGTGGCAGAAGGGAGTGGACTACGACATCCTCCAGGGGCTCTGGATGGACCGGCCGTCGCGCATTCGTGTGTGTCGGAAGGAGCGCAGCTGGGTGGGCGGACATTCGGAGATCGATTGACCATGTTCGGATATTGTTTGCTCTGAATATAAAATTGTAATGACTATAATTTGGGTTGTTTTTTTCTGCAACTCCTTTATAATAGAATCAGCATCAAGGAGGTGCATATGGCGCAAACAATCAAAGCCGGTTGCGGAGCTCCGCGACCGAAGGAAGAGAGCGCACCTGCTGTTCAAGCACAACAGGAAGCGCCGGTTCGGGAGGTAAAAAAATCTATGGTACAAGTAGGCAAACCGGTTCCGAATTTCGAACTCCAAGGCTATCACAAAGGAGAGTTCAAGAAATTTTCACTGGAGGAATTCCGTGGTAAGTGGGTACTTCTCTGCTTCTACCCGGGAGATTTCACATTCGTCTGAGCGACCGAAGTATCAGCAGTTGCTGATCGGTATCAAGAATTCGTAGACATGGGCGTTGAAGTATTGTCCGTGAGCGTCGATTCCGTGTTCGTTCACAAAATGTGGAATGATCATGAATTGAGCAAGATCGTCGACGGCGGAATCCCGTATCCGATGCTTTCGGATGGCGGCGGAGCAGTCGGCACAATGTACGGTGTGTACGACCCTGAGATGGGCGTGGAAATGCGCGGTCGATTCATCATCGATCCGGATGGTGTGTTGCAGGGCTATGAAGTGCTCACTCCACCGGTTGGACGCAATGTCGACGAGTCCGTGCGCCAGGTCAAAGCATTCCAGCATGTCCGTGCAAAACAAGGCTCCGAAGTGACGCCGTCCGGATGGCAGACAGGCAGCAAGGTGCTTCACCCGGGTCCACAACTGGTCGGAAAAGTTTGGTCCGAGTGGACAGTGAAAGACATCAAGAAATAGACAACAAAATCGACAACGAAACAGAAAACGGTATTGACGAACCATGTGAAGCGTGATAAACTACCAGAGTTGAAAGTAGAAGTCCGCTTCTCACCCTGTAGCTCGCGCTCACATGGGTTCTGTTAATTCAAGATGTTTATTAACGGCGGATTTCGATCGGCCGTTATTTTTTTAGGAGGTGTATTTATCAAGGCAGCTGAGATCAACGAGGAAATCAGAGACCGTGAAGTGAGACTTATCGGCGAAGAAAACGAGCAGCTCGGTATCATGAGCGCGCGGGAAGCCTATATGATCGCTTTGGAAAAAAAGTTGGATCTCGTCAAGATTTCTCCGAATGCGAAACCGCCCGTGTGCAAGATCATGGACTACGGGAAGTTCCGCTACGAGCAACAAAAGAGAGATAAGGAAGCAAAGAAAAAACAGAAATCGCAAGCGGTTCGTGAACTTCGTCTCGGGCTCAACATCGAGAAGAACGACCTTGAGGTGAAGGCGAAGGCCGCGCGAAAATTTCTTTCCGACGGGGACAAGGTCAAAGTTTCGCTTCGTTTCAGAGGTCGCGAACTCGGATACACGCAGCAGGGTCACGAAGTGTTCAAGCGGTTTTCGGAATTGCTTGAGGACATCGGTGGCGTCGATGCTCCCCCAAAAATGGAAGGCAGAAGCATGGTGGCACTCTATGTGCCCAAAAAATAGCTAGGAGGACTTATGCCAAAAATGAAAACTCATAGCGGTGCCGCTAAGAGAGTCAAAAAAACAGGAACCGGCAAATTGAAGCGAAGCAAGGCGTATACCAGCCATATTCTGACCAAGAAGACGACGAAGCGTAAGCGCGGTCTGAGAAAAGCGACATTGGTAAGCGAGTCGGATATGAAGAGAGTACGCACTCTCGTTCCGTATCTGTAGGAGGAGGAAGAAATGGCTAGAGTAAAAGGCGCAGTCAACGCAAAGAAAAAACATAAAAAAATTCTGAAAGCCGCAAAGGGCTTCTGGGGACAAAAGAGTCTCGTATTCCGCGCAGCGAACCCCGCTGTAATGCGTGCTCTCCGTTCGGCATATGTCGGGCGTAAGCTTCGCAAGAGAGATTTCCGTAAGCTTTGGATCGCACGGATCAATGCGGGCGCTCGAATGAACGGTTTGAGCTACTCGAAACTGATGAACGGTCTCAAGAAATCAAATGTCGAGATCAACCGCAAGATGCTGTCCGAGATGGCGATTCATCACCCGGAAGACTTTGCAGCACTTGTCGCACTCGCAAAATCCGCTCAATAAACCCGATACCAACGTAGCGTTGGTGAGAGACCAACATCGCGTTGGTCTTTTTTGTCATAGGAGGTAGCAATGGCTTTTTTAGATCGCGTGATCGCTTCGGCAAAGGAAGATCTGCAGACGATCGTGCTTCCGGAATCGGAGGACATTCGTACCATCGAAGCGGCACAAAAAATCGCAGAACAGGGGATCGCACATTTGATTCTCGTCGGCAACGAACAGGCGATTCGTGCGCAGCATCCGAACCACACACTCCCCGGGGTGCAATTCATCGACCCGAAGCAATTCGACCGTCTCGACGAATTTGCTGCAGCGCTCGCGGAGATTCGTAAGTCGAAAGGGATGACCGTGGAAGAGGCGCGCACCCTGCTCGTCGACAATTCGCTGTTTTTCGGCGTGATGCTCGTTAAAATGGGCGTTGCAGGCGGTATGGTTGCGGGAGCGGCCAATTCGACCGCCAATGTTCTGCGTCCTGCGCTCCAGATCATCAAGACGGCTCCCGGCACCAAACTCGTCTCCGCCGCCTTCGTGATGGAAGTTCCAAATTGCGATTTTGGGGAGCACGGACTCTTTGTCTTCGGGGACAGTGCGCTCAATCCGAATCCGAATCCGGAGGAACTGGCGCACATCGCGCTCAGCTCCGCCGAAACCTTCCGTTCGATCACGCACACGGAGCCGAAGGTGGCGATGCTCAGCTTCTCTTCCAAGGGCTCTGCCAACCACCCGGATGTCGACAAGGTCATCGAAGCGACCAAGATCGCGAAGCAGCTCGCTCCGGATCTCTGCCTCGACGGTGAGCTCCAACTCGATGCCGCCATCGTCAAGAGTATCGGTCAGAAAAAAGCGCCGGATTCCTCGGTTGCAGGCGAAGCCAATGTCCTGATTTTCCCGGATCTCGATGCGGCAAACATCGGATACAAGCTGGTGCAACGCTTTGCGCATGCGGAAGCGTATGGTCCGCTCTGCCAGGGACTGGCGATGCCGGTCAACGACCTGTCGCGCGGTTGTTCGGCAGACGATATCGTAGGGACTGTCGCGCTCACGGCGCTGCAGGCCCAAATGATGAAACAATGAAACCCAGGCGTCGCGGGTTGACCCCCGCACGCATTATTATTCTCGGATTTCTCGCCGTGATCGGCATCGGCACCATGCTTTTGATGTTGCCGGTGAGCACGGCGAGCGGACGTCCTGCGCCCCTGCTCGACGCGATGTTTACCGCGACCTCCGCGACCTGCGTCACCGGACTGGTCAGCGTTGACACGGGCACCTATTGGTCCGCTTTCGGCAAAGGCGTGATTCTCTTATTGATTCAGATCGGAGGACTCGGAGTCGTCACTTTGACGACTCTGATCGCTATTTTGCTGGGTAAGAAAGTCTCCCTGCAGGGGCGCCTCCTCGTACAGGAATCGCTCAATCTGAATGTCCCTTCGGGAGTCATCCGCCTCGCCATTCGCGTCGCCGCCATCGCCCTCACGATCGAGGGGATCGGAGCATTGCTTCTCATGATGCGCTTTGTGCCGGATTACGGGTGGGCAGAGGGCGTCGGGATGTCGATCTTCCATGCGATCTCCGCTTTTTGCAATGCGGGCTTCGACCTGATCGGAGGCTTTCGCAGTATGACAGGCTATGTCGCCGATCCGCTCGTCAATTTGGTGCTCGCCGGTCTCATCGTGCTGGGCGGGCTCGGTTTCTTTGTCGTGACGGATCTTCTGAACTATCGCAAGACACGCAAACTCCGACTGCATACCAAATTGGTCTTGGTGACGACGGGGATCTTGCTGGTCCTCCCGACGCTCTTGTTCTTTGTGATCGAGTCGGGCAATCCGGCGACCTTCGGACCGCTCAACTGGTTGGAAAAATGGATCGCAGCATTTTTCCAAGCGGTTTCGCCGCGCACCGCGGGGTTCAATACCATCGAACTCGGAGCGATGTATCCGGCGGCGCTGTTTTTGACCATCATTCTGATGTTTATCGGCGGTTCGCCGGGATCGACGGCGGGCGGCGTCAAAACGTCGACGGTCGCCCTGCATGTCCTCGCGATTCGACGACTTTTGCTCGGGAGAGAGGACATTGAATTCGGTCGCCGCAGACTGTCGCGGGAGATCTACGACAAAGCGCTCGCGATTCTGATCATCTCCGTGATGGTGGTTTCGGGCTCGGTCTTTCTCTTGTCGTGGTTCGAGCCGGGATTGCCGCTGTCATCTGTGATTTTTGAAGTCTTCTCGGCTTTAGGAACGGTCGGATTGTCCTTGGGACTGACACCGCAGCTTGGAGTGGCTTCCAAACTCCTTTTGATGCTTCTCATGTTCTTTGGGCGGATCGGCCCTCTGACGATCGTGTTGGCACTCAGCCGACGCAAAATGGGAGCATTGTACCGTTATCCGGAAGAACAAGTCATCATCGGATAGGAGGAATTATGGGCAAACAATATGTCGTGATCGGTGCAGGGCGTTTCGGTTCCAGCGTGGCGACCAAGCTCGTGGAATACGACGCGGAAGTGATGGTCGTCGACAGCGACGAGGAAGCGATCCGCGCCCTTCAAGATAAAGTGACCTATGCGGTCGTCGCGGATGCGACGGACGAAAATGCGCTCCAAGCATTGGGCCTTCGCAATTTTGACGTCGCCGTGGTGACCATCGGCTCCAACATTCAGTCGTCGATTCTCGTGACGCTCCAGCTCAAGGAAATGGGCATCCCGCACATCGTCGCTAAGGCGCAGAGTGCGATGCATGCCAAGGTGCTGCACAAGATCGGAGCCAATCGGATCGTCCTCCCGGAGCGTGAGATGGGAGCGAAGATCGCGCGCAGCCTGATCCAGACCAATGCGCTCGACAACATCGATCTCTCCCGCGATACGAGCATCCGGGAACTTCCGCTGCCGAATGAATGGATCGGTAAGACCTTGATCGAGATCGATATGCGTCGCAAGTACCGCAGTCAGGTGATCGGACTGTGGCGCGGGGATGAATTGATGATCAGCATCGATCCTTCCCGGCCGTTGGAGGCGGGAGATACGATGGTTATCATCGGCAAGAACGCCGACCTCAAGACGATCGAGCAGATGGGTGCCAAGGCATGAAGTATCTGCAATCCAAGGACAATGCGACCTTTAAATCGCTCAAATCCTTGCTGACTCGCAAAGGGCGCAAGCAATCCGGTCAATTTTTGCTCGAAGGGGCGCGTTATATTCGGAGCGCCTTGGAAATGGGAATTCGCCCCGAGATGCTGATATTCTCCGAGGAAATTCCCGAGGATGCGCCGAGCTATGGTATGATGTCAATGTATGGTCTCGCGTCCTGCTCGCTCCGTCTTTCGAATGCCTTGTTTGCGGAACTGTCGGATACCGAACATTCGCAGGGCGTGCTCGCCGTGTTCGGTCTCGCGAATCTTCTCACCGGCGCGCCGACATCTCCGCGAGGCGATGTTGTTGTGCTCGACGTCGTCCGGGATCCGGGCAATGTCGGTACCATTCTGCGGACCGCCGATGCGGCAGGCATCTCGCAGGTATTCCTCGTGGAGGGCTGCGCGGATCCCTTCAGTCCGAAGGCCATGCGCTCCACTGCCGGATCCATCCTGCATCTGCGGCTCACCATCGCGCCGCGCCGCCAAATCATCGAGATGCTTCGAGCGCAGGGATATCGCATCGTCGCGTCGACACTGGGCGATTCTCAGGAATCGCGCGGTTTTTTCAGACAGTGCGCCGGACACGGCGGCACCGTTCCGGGCGGCGAGAAAACACCGCTCGCCCTGGTGCTCGGCAACGAGGCGCAAGGCGTGTCGAGCGGGTTTCTGGAAGCTGCCGACGCTCGGATCCACATCCCGATCTACGGCAGGGCGGAATCGCTCAATGTCGCCGTCGCAGCGGGAATACTGATCTATCAAATGCAAGAGAGATAACAGGAGAACAATATGAAAGAAAAACTCGAACAATTGCTGAGTCGCGGTCGCGTCGAGATCGATGCCTCCGAATCGATCAAAATGCTCGATGACATTCGCGTCAAATACCTCGGCAAGAGCGGCGAGATCACAGCGCTTCTCAAAAGCCTCGGCTCCCTCCCGAACGACCAGAAACCGATCATCGGCAAGATCGCCAACGAGGTAAAAGCGGCGCTGGAAGAACGAATCTCCGCCGGCATGGAGCGCATGCGCGAAGCGGAGCTCCAGCGCAAGCTCGCCAAAGAGGATCTGGATGTCACGCTGCCGGCGAAGAAGCGCCCGCGCGGGCATGTCCATCCGATCACCTTTGCGCGCGAGCAGATCGTCGAGATTTTTCTTCGTATGGGCTTTTCGCTCGTCGACGGACCGCAGGTCGAGTCCGTATACCATAATTTCGATGCTTTGAACGCCCCGGCCGACCACCCGTCGCGCCTGATGACCGACACCTTCTACATCGATGATTCCACGGTGCTCCGCACCCAGACTTCCCCGGTGCAGGTGCGCGTCATGAAAGCGACCAAACCGCCGATTCGCGTCTTCTCCATCGGTCGCTGCTTCCGCAACGACACGCCGGATGCGACCCATTCGCCGACCTTCCATCAGGTGGAAGGCCTCGTCGTCGGCGAGGGCATCACGATGACCGATCTCAAGGGCGTGCTGCAACGTTTCGCCGTTGAAATGTTCGGAGAGCACACCAAAATCAAGTTCCGTCCTCATTATTTCCCATTTACGGAGCCGAGCGGCGAAGTGGATGTCTCCTGCTTCAAATGCGGCGGAAGCGGTTGCCGTTTCTGCAAGCAGTCGGGATGGATTGAGATCCTCGGCTGCGGCATGGTGCATCCCAATGTGCTGAGCGAATGCGGCATCGACCCGGAGCGTTACACCGGCTTCGCATTCGGCATGGGCCTCGAGCGCATCGCCATGCTCAAACATGAGATTGACGATATGCGCATTTTGTACGAAAACGACATTCGATTGTCGCAGCAATTCTAGGAGGAGCGAATGAAAACACCGATCGAATGGTTGGAACAATATGTGAATCTCGAGGGCATCGATCAAGACACTCTCTTGGAACGCCTGATCATGACCGGCTCCAATCTGGAGCAGGCGTCCAATGTCACGCGCGGCATCGAAGGCGTCGTCATCGGCAAGATCGAATCGATCGCGCAACATCCGGATGCCGATAAATTGGTGGTCTGCCAAATCAACCTCGGCAACGAAGTCGTACAGATCGTCACCGGAGCCAAAAATGTCAAACCCGGCGACATCATCCCCGTCGCGACGCATGGATCCACCATCGGCGGCGGTGTCCGCATCAAGAAAGGCAAGCTGCGCGGCGTCGAATCCAACGGCATGCTTTGCTCGCTCGCGGAGCTCGGATTTAGCCCCAATGTGATCCCGGAAGAATTCTCCGAGGGCATCCTGCTTCTCGGCTCGGAATACGAATCGGCGATCGGGAAAAATGCGTTC
>JAUMWO010000022.1:11352-15581 GCA_030529605.1 Bacillota bacterium
AACCGCGACGTGATCGAATTTGAAATCACGCCCAATCGCCCGGACTGCCTCAGCATGATCGGGATGGCGCGCGAGACGGCGGCGACCTTCGACCGCAAAGTGCATGGTCCGCTCTCGGACTCGTCTGCCTCGGACCGTCCAAGCACCTCCGCAGACGGCCGGTGTGGCTGTGGATGCGGCTGCAGCAGCGCCGGACATCCCGTCCGCATCGAGACGCCCAACTGCAAGCGTTACATCGCGCGACGCGTCGAGAACGCCGTGATAAAATCCTCACCGATCTGGATGCAGCTGCGTCTGATGCAGGCGGGGATGCGTCCGATCAACAACATCGTCGACATCACCAATTATGTCAATCTCGAATACGGCAATCCGGTCCATGCCTTCGATGCCGATCGTTTGGAGGGAGATATCGTCGTTCGTCAGGCGCAAGCCGGAGAGACGATGGTGACCCTCGACGGCGTGGAACGCAAGCTGGATCCGTCGATGATGGTCATCGCGGATGCGAGCAAACCGATCGCGATCGCCGGTGTCATGGGCGGAGAGGATTCCGGCATTCAAGCCGATACCAAGAACATCCTGATCGAGGTCGCGTCCTTCGACAAGACATCGATCCGTCAGACATCGAAGGCGCTCGGCCTTCGCTCCGAGGCGTCGGCCCGATTCGAAAAGGGGATCTCCGCCGACTGGTGCCGCATCGTCGCGGACCGTGTCTGCGAGCTGATCACCGAGCTCGGCGCGGGGGAGGTACGTCCGGATATCACGGATCGGTACCCTGTGCCGCAAGAAGAAGTCAAGATTCCGTTTGACCCGCAGTTCATCTACGATCGCATCGGCATCGATGCGCGTTGCGGGCTCGATCCGGAGCGGGAGCTTGCAAAACTGGACATCCGCGTCGCGGACGGATTGGCACATATCCCGCACTACCGACTGGATCTGCGCAAACCGATCGATCTGGTCGAAGAGGTCGCTCGTATGTATGGATACGATCGACTGCCGGAGAGCCTACCGCACAATGAGAGCGTCGGTCGGTTGCCGCGTCGCGAAGAAGTGGCGCGCTCGGTGTACCGGGAGATGGCGGCGCAAGGCGTGAGCGAGATCCAGACCTATTCCTTCGCTTCGCCGGCTGCCCTCGATCTCGTTCGACCGGCGGACGAACCGCGTGTCCGGATCCTCAATCCGCTCGGCGAGGAGTTTTCCGTCCTGCGCACATCTTTGGTACCGAATCTCTTGGACGTGGTCAAACGCAATCTCAACCGCAAGAACACGGAGCTTCGTTTCTTCGAGCTCGGGACCGTCTTCGTACCGGGAGAAGAAAAACTCCCGAACGAATTACAGCGCCTCGTAATCGGCGTGACCGGAGCGGAGGAGGACTTCTTTACGCTCAAGGGCATCGTCGAGGAGCTGTTCACGAATCTCAAGATCGAGCTGCGCTACGAAAAGGATCGCGAGCAATCCCTCTACCATCCGGGCAAATGCGCGGCGCTGTACGCGGAACCGGAGCATACGCTGATCGGACACATCGGGGAAATCAATCCGAAGCTGCGCGCTCAGATTGAGATCGAAGCGCCGCTCCTGGTCGCGGACATCGACTTTGACGCCATCGTGCGCCTTGCTGACGATATGGTGATCTACCGGGCGATTCCGACTCTGCCGGCGGTCGAGCGAGACGTCGCGCTGATGGTCGCGGACGATGTGTCGTCCGGAGCGATCGTCGATGTGATTCGCCGCTCGTCCGGAAAAATCCTGGAATCGGTGGAACTCTTTGATCTTTACAAGGGACCGCAGCTGGGAGAAGGCGTCAAATCGCTCGCCTACGCACTCAAATATCGCTCGGACAAGACATTGACCGATAAGGAAGTTTCCAAAAGCTTCGATCGCATGGTGTCCGAATTGGAAAAAGAGCTCGGAGCAAAGCTGCGAGATAAATAAGGAGAAATTATGATTCAAGTGATCGATGTCGGGGTGTATTTTCCCGATAAGAAATTGTTCGATGAGGTCAACCTCAAATTCACCAAAGGAAACTGCTACGGGATCATCGGTGCCAATGGTGCGGGCAAATCGACCTTCCTGAAAATTCTCTCGGGCGTCGTCGAGCCGAGCCGGGGAGAGGTGGTCATCACGCCCGGCGAGCGACTCGCCGTCCTCAAACAGGATCACTTCGAGTTTGACGAATATCCGGTGATCGATACGGTCATCATGGGGCACAAAAAGCTCTATGACATTATGAAGGAAAAAGATGCCCTCTACGCGAAAGAGAATTTCAGCGAAGAAGACGGCATGCGGGCTGCCGAGCTTGAAGGCGAGTTCGCCGAGCTCAACGGTTGGGATGCCGAATCCGACGCCGAGAAGCTCCTCAACGGCCTCGGGGTCGACAAAAAGAACTTCTCTCGTATGATGGCGGATGTCGACGCCGCGGACAAGGTCAAGATCCTGCTTGCGCAGTCTCTGTTCGGCAATCCGGACATCCTGTTGATGGACGAGCCGACCAACCATCTGGATTTTAAAGCGATCGCGTGGCTCGAAGAATTTTTGATCAACTACGAGAACACCGTCATCGTCGTTTCCCACGATCGACACTTCCTCAACAAGGTCTGCACGCATATGGTCGACTTTGACTATGGACGGGCCAAAATGTTTGTCGGAAACTACGATTTCTGGTACGAGTCCAGTCAGCTCATGTCGCGTTTGATTAAGGAGCAGAACAAAAAGAAAGAAGAGAAGATCAAGGAGCTGCAAGACTTTATCGCTCGCTTCAGCTCCAATGCATCCAAAGCCAAGCAGGCGACCTCGAGAAAGAAGATGCTGGAGAAGATCAACATCGAAGACATTCAGCCGTCGTCGCGTCGGTATCCGTTCGTGGGCTTTTCGCCGGAGCGTGAGGCGGGCAAGGATATTTTGCGCGTCGAGGGCATTTCGAAGACGGTCAACGGCGAGAAGATCCTCAGCGACGTCTCCTTCACTCTCAACAAGGGCGACAAGGTCGCGATACTGAGCCGCAGCGATGCCGCCAAGACCATGCTCCTCAAGATTCTCGTCGGGGAGGAGGAGCCGGATGAGGGAAGCTTCAAATGGGGCGTCACCACATCGCAGTCCTACTATCCGAAAGACAACTCGGAGTTCTTCGAGGGATCGGATATGAACCTCGTCGACTGGTTGCGTCAATTCTCGGAAGAGAAGATGGAGTCGTTTATTCGCGGCTTCCTCGGTAAGATGCTGTTTTCGGGCGATGAGCCCCTCAAGAATGTGTCGGTGCTGTCCGGAGGGGAGAAGGTGCGCTGTATGTTCTCCAAATTGATGCTCTCCAAGGCGAATGTACTGCTGCTCGACGAGCCGACCAACCACCTCGATCTCGAGTCGATCGAAGCGGTCAACAATGGGCTGATCGCCTTCAAAGGGACCCTGCTGTTTACGTCGCATGACCACAAGTTCGTCCAGACGATCGCCAATCGGGTGATCGAACTGACGCCGAACGGCACCTTCGACAAGGAGATCGACTTTGACGACTTCTTGGAGAACGAGGAGATTCAGGCGCAGATCGATGCGATGTACCGTGGATAAATAAAAAGAAAAAAATATCGGAGCGATGCAATATTTTGTGTCGCTCTTGCATTATTGAAATAGAAGGAGGTTGCGATGCCACCGGACAACAACGCGTTGGATCGCTTGCTGGCGGATGTCGCCACGGGTGACCGCGGAGCACTTCGGGAAGTGTATGAGGAAACGAGGACGGCAGTATACGGATACGCGCTGTCGATCGTCAAGAACCGCGAAGATGCTGAAGATATTTTACAGGACACTTATGTGACGATTTACCGGAGTGCAAAGGACTATCGCACCCAAGGAAAGCCGATGGCTTGGATTTTCACCATCGTCCGCAATCTCGGGTTGATGCGGTTTCGACAGAGTTCCAAAGCGACCGACCTGACGGACGAGGAGTGGGATACGCTCAGTGTCCCGTCCCATGAGGCGCAGACGGACAACCGCTTGGTGCTGGAGGCCGCGATTCACACTTTGGCGGCCGAAGAACGCGAGATCGTGATGCTGCATGCGGTATCCGGAGTCAAGCACAAGGACATCGCCGAGCACCTGCAGATACCGCTGTCGACGGTGCTTTCCAAATACCGGCGGGCGCTGCAGAAACTCAGAACTGTATTGGAGGAGAAATCAGATGACAGAATTTGATCGAGATCATATGGACTGGACCGACGTGGACATCAAGATGGCCGAGC
>JAUMWO010000190.1 GCA_030529605.1 Bacillota bacterium
CTGCTTCCGACCGTGTTTCCCAATATCCTCGCCAATCCCAATCTCGGGATTGCCGTGGGTATGGCAAGCTCGTTTCCGAGCTTCAATTTGAGCGAGCTCTGCCGTGCGACGGCGGCCTTTATCGAAAATCGTGAGATCGATCTCATCGAGTGGTTGCCGGCTCCCGACTTTCCGACAGGGGGAGATCTGATCTGCGATCCGGCTGCAATGCGGCAGATCTATGACTCCGGACTGGGTAGCTTCAAACTTCGTGGCAAGGTTGAATACGATCGCAAAGAAAATATGTTACTGATCACGGAGATTCCGTACACGACGACGGTGGAGAGCATTATGAACAGCGTCGTCGGTTTGATCCGCAAAGGTCGTCTCAAAGAAGTTTCCGATATCCGCGATGAAACGGACCTGCAAGGTCTCAAGATCGCGATCGACCTCAAGCGGGGATCGGAGCCGGATAAAGTGATCGCTCAGCTCTACAAATGGACGAAGCTGGAGGACAGCTTTTCTTGTAATATGAATTTGTTGGTGGACGGGAAGGCGCAGGTTCTCGGGATCAAAGCGATTCTGGAAGCATGGCTCGATTTCCGAAAACAGACGATCAAACGCGCGGCACAATACGACATCGAGCAATTGCATGATCGCCTGCATCTGCTTTACGGTCTCGAAAAAGTTCTCTTGGACATCGATCGGGCGATTGCGATCATCCGCGAAACTGCCCGCGAGGATCAGGTGATATCGAACCTGATGACCGCATTCCTGATCGATGAAAAGCAGGCCGAACATGTCGCGGACATCCGTCTCCGCAATTTGAACCGCGAACATATTTTAAAGAAGACATCCGAAATCGCGCAACTCGAGGAAAAAATTCGAGATCTCCGCGGACTCCTCGGCGATGATGCGCGAATCGAAGCGCGAATCGTGCGGGAGCTGGATGAGGTCGCAAAGGAGTTCGGGCAGCCGCGCAAAACACGCATCGCGGCACCGGAGGAAAAGGAGATCGATTGGGAGACACCGATAGAAAACTTCAATGTCAAAGTCTTCCTGACCGCTCATGGGTATTTTAAAAAGATCACCCTGGTTTCGCTCCGTGCATCGGGGGAACACAAGTTGAAGGACGACGATGCGATCGTTCAGGAGTACGATGCCGAGAACATCGATGAAGCGATCTTTTTTACCAACTACCGCAACGCCTACAAGGTGAAGCTTTACGATCTGGAGGAGACGAAGGCGAGTGTGCTCGGGATCTATCTGCCGAATCGCCTCGAGTTGGAGGAGGGAGAGGAGATCTTGTATATGGTGGTTACACGAGATTTTGGCGGCCATATGATCTTCGGTTTTGAAAATGGCAAAATTGCCCGTGTTCCGCTCGAAGCGTATCGCACCAAGCAAAATCGAAGAAAACTCCTCAAGGCCTATTCCGATGAATCCCCTTTGGTTCGCTTGTTGTATTTGCAGCAACCTGAGGACATCACTCTGATCCGTCAGTCCGGCAATGAAGTGAAAGCGATGAT
>JAUMWO010000023.1 GCA_030529605.1 Bacillota bacterium
TATACTGCGCCTGCTTCTTGGGGTCATTGGCGTAGTAGATCGTCGTCTTTCCCGTCGAAGCGCTCGGATTCTCGGTGGAGTCCTGCTCTCCTTGACGGATTTTCAGTTCGTTCAGCGTGCGATATTCGCCCCGGTCCGTCCGGAACAGGATCGCTTCTTGGATCGCTTCGCGGAACTTATCGTCACGGATCGCGCCGAATTTGATGAAGGGATGAATGTCCTCCCAGAATCCTTCGTATGTGGATCGCTCTTGGCGGAAAAGCGAAAGCAATTTATCGCTGACTTTTTTCGAGATGTAGCCGGAGATCTTGCGCACGAAGCCGTCATTTTGGAGGAAGCTGCGTGAGACATTGAGCGGCAGATCCGGGCAATCGATCACCCCTTTGAGCAACATCAAAAACTCCGGGATGACTTCTTTGATGTTGTCCGCGACGAAAACCTGCGAGTTGTAGAGCTTGATCTGGCCGTCCATCAGCTCCAAGTCGTTGCCGAGTTTTGGGAAGTAGAGGATCCCTTTCAGGTTGAACGGATAATCCATATTGAGATGGATTTGGAACAACGGGTCGCGGTAGTCGCGGAAGGTCGAGCGATAGAACTCTTTGTATTGCTCGACCGTTACCTCGGAAGCATTGCTCAGGTAAAGCGGATGCGTGGTGTTAAGCGGAGTTTCGACGACCTCGGCATCGGCAAGCTCCGCGCTCTCGTCGTTGCGGCTCCCTTCGTCACGGCTCTCGGCGTCGCTCTGCTTCGCTTCCATGTCTGCGGCACCGGACGCCTTCGCCGACAAATCATGAAGATAGATCGGGTACGGCATAAAGGAACAGTATTTTTCGATGGTTTCCCGGAGCTTCCAAGCAGACGCGAAATCCGCACCATCCTCCGCGAGATGGAGAATCACATCGGTGCCACGGTTTACTCGGCTGCCAGGAGACATCCGAAACTCCGTGCCTCCTTCGTTGACCCAATGGACCGACGCTTCCCCGGCACGGTGCGACAGGGACTGAATCTCGACACGGGAAGCGACCATAAATGCGGAGTAAAAGCCTAGGCCGAAATGCCCGATGATCTGATCGCCATCCGTGCTGCCCTTATATTTTGCAACAAAGTCCTCGGCGCCGGAGAAGGCGATTTGGTTGATGTATTGCTTGATTTCTTCCGCGGTCATACCGATTCCGTTGTCGGAGAAGGTGAGCGTCTTCGCTTCGGGGTCCAATGTCACATCGATGCGGTAAATTTCATCGTCTTCCACATGTGCTTCGCCCATCAGGACGAGTTTTTTGAGCTTGGTGATCGCATCCGATGCGTTGGAAATCAATTCTCGAACAAAAATATCGTGATCCGAATAAAGCCACTTTTTGATGATCGGAAAGATATTCTCACTGTGAATGGAAAGATGACCGGTTTCCATTTAGCATCCTCCTTGGAATTCATTCTGCGCGCTCGCGCGGTACCAATTATTGTAGGGAGGCGCCTTGAGCTTGTCAAGTTCGCGGAGTATAATAAAATCACGAAGGAGGTGCATATGAAGCGCTTGGTACTTGTCGTCTTGGCCTTGTTTTTGTTCCTCGGTTCCTCCGGTTATTCCGAAGCGGCCGTCTGAAACGCTCGAGCACAGATTGTGCAGGGACCGGTTCGTGTCCTGGGTTATGAATGGAATCAAAACAATGCCGATTACCCGATTCTTTCCTATCGCAATACCTTGTATTATCCGATCGGATATCACGAAATGCGCATGCTCGGCTTCGAAACAAAGTGGAGCAAAGAGACCGGATTGGCCGTGTCCCGTATGGCAGGCAATGCCGTCGATTGGACATCCAAGGAAAGTCAGTTTCAGACGCTCGGGCAGATGGTTCCGGTCCGCAAGAATCGCACGGCGATCCTCTTGATGGGAGAAAAATACGTCGCGCCGGATCCGGTACCTTATCTCGCGTTCCGCGGGATTCGTTATCTTCCGTTGACCAAGGATGTCCTGAGCCGTCTCGGACTGGAAGTGACGCAGGACGAGAGCGGCATCGCGATCGATGTCACGAGAGAACTCCAGCTCAAAGACAGCTGGTCGATCACGCATCTCGTCAGTTCGCTCAACCGCCTCTTTTCCACCGAACATCCTTTCGTCGCGCGGATTACCGATTTGAAGACCGAGAAGACGGTCGAATACAAAGGACACAAGGTCATCTCCCTCCAAGACGGCCTTCTGACCTTCGAACATGTGTGGAAGGATCGCAAGATCCTCATCGGCTCGAATGAAGTGCGAGTCGAACGCGTTAGCCTGCGTTACGATACCGCGATAAAGAAGGAACTGGGACTCGCGATCGCATATCAGCCGAACGGCGCTCCCAATCGCAACTACGGTCCCGAGTTGGCGCAGCACCCTATCGCGACGCTGGCGCAACAACTCTATCATCTGGAATCGATCAAGAACCCGAAACGAGAGACCCGCGTTGAATGGATTTCTTCGGAACGCCCACTGACGGTTTGGCGTGTGACCATTCCGGCGACGCAGGATGCAGTCGGCAACCTCATCGAAGAGAAAGTCTATGAGGTGGTCACGATGTATGATCCCAAGGTGGTCGGAGGTTCGTACATCCAATCGATCTCCTTCGTAGTCGGGAACCATCGTTTCAACTATTCGCTCAACGAATAGCCAGGACAAGTTTTAGCCCGAACGGCCTTCCGAGGACTGATAAAGTCCCTCAACCCCGCTCAGTGACTTGCTGGTGGGGTTTTTCTTTTTTCCGTCAATGCGTTATAATAACCATGTCTCAAATACAAAATAGGAGTTTGATCTATGAGTATCGAACAAGCGGTAGAACTGGCTCTGCTGGATCCCGTGCTCGAGGCGTATGGATCCGTGAGAGGATCGACGATCAGCATCCTACAGCAGACGCAAGAATTGTACGGCTATCTTCCGAAGCCCGCGCTGACCTACATCTCGCAGCGCACCGGGATTCCGGAGGCAAAATTGTTCGGTGTGGCGACCTTCTACGCGCAGTTCCGAACGGAGCCGGTCGGCAAACATCTCGTGATGCTTTGCCAAGGAACCGCCTGCCATGTCAATGGAGCGGATGCGGTTCAGCAGGCGATCATGAAAGAACTCGGTGTGGAAAGCGGCGGAACCACATCGGACGGCATCTTCACCTTCCTGATCGTCGCTTGTCTCGGGTGTTGTTCCCTCGCTCCGGCGATGATGGTGGACGAGGAGACGCATGCCAAATTAACTCCCGAATCCGCGGTCAAAACCCTTCGTGAGATCGCAGAAAGGAGTCGCGCATGAGTATGAAAGTGGTGGTGGGAGCCGGTAGCTGCGGCTATGCGGCAGGTGCGCAAAAAATCGTCGATCGCTTGACGGCACTCGGAATCGAGTCGACATTGACCGGTTGCATCGGCCTTTGTTATCTCGAACCGATCATGGATGTATATCGAAACGGCGAACTTTACCGATATACCCGGGTCCGTCCGGAGGATGTCGAATCCTGCATTCAAAATCTCGACGAGTCGCACAAAATCTCTGCGGCGGATGAAATCGTCTTAGAGAAGCAACAAAGGGTGGTATTGAGAAATTGTGGCGTGATCAATCCCGAATCCCTCGAGGATTATCTCGCAGTCGGCGGTTATCAGGCGCTTGAGAAGTGTCGTACGATGCATCCGCAAGATGTCATCGCGGAAATCAAGGCGAGCGGCCTGCGAGGGCGCGGGGGCGCAGGGTTTCCGACCTGGTTTAAATGGGATGCGGCGCTCAAAAATCAAGGCAGCTCCAAGGCATTTGTCTGCAATGCGGATGAGGGCGATCCGGGCGCATTTATGGACCGGAGCGTGCTCGAAGGCGATCCGCACAGCCTGATTGAGGGGATGTTGATCGGGGCCTATGCGATCGGCGCCAAGGAGGCCATCGTCTATGTACGTGCGGAGTATCCGCTCGCGATTAAACGCCTTCAAAACGCGATCGATCAGGCGCGCGATGCAGGGTACTTCGGAGACGTCGGATTCCGCATCAAAGCGGGTGCCGGAGCGTTCGTCTGCGGTGAGGAGACGGCGTTGATCGCTTCGTTGGAAGGAGAGCGCGGTATGCCGCGACTCAAACCGCCGTTTCCGGCGCAGAAAGGTTATTTTGGCGAACCGACCAACATCAACAATGTCGAGACCCTCGCGAACATTCCTTTCATTCTGTTGCAGGGTGCTCAGGCATTTCGTTCGTACGGCACGGAACAGAGCGCGGGAACCAAGGTTTTTGCTCTCACGGGCAAGATCGCCAAAGGCGGTCTCGTCGAGGTCCCGATGGGAACCAAGCTGCGCGACGTCATCTTCGAAACGGGCGGCGGGATTCAAGGCGGTGCCCGATTTAAAGCCGTTCAGATGGGAGGACCTTCCGGCGGCTGTATCCCGATCGAATTGCTCGATACGCCGGTCGACTACGAAAACATCATGAAGACGGGATCCATCATCGGCAGCGGCGGTATGGTCGTGATGGATGATTCGACCTGCATGGTCGAGATGGCGCGCTTCTTTCTCGATTTTACTTGCCGTGAATCCTGCGGCAAATGCACCTACTGTCGTCTCGGCACCAAGCGAATGCTCGAGATCCTTACTCGCATTACACAAGGCAAGGGACAGGCAGGGGACATCGAGCTTCTCGAAGAACTCGCCGTCAAAATCAAAGAGGGGTCGCTTTGCGGTCTGGGTCAGACTGCCCCGAACCCTGTGCTCTCTACCTTACGTTATTTCCGCGAAGAATACGAAGCACATATTCTCGAACATCGTTGTCCCGCCGGACAATGCACCGCGTTGCTGCATTATTCGATCAACGATCGCTGCGTCGGTTGCCATGTCTGCGCCGGAGTCTGTCCGACCAAGGCGATCACGGGAGAACGAAAGCAGAAGCATCGCATCGATCCGGAACTTTGCATTCGATGCGGGCAATGTCATGCGAAATGTCGTTTCGCTGCCATCGACCGGTGTTAGGAGGGAGCCATGTCGCAAATTCATATCAACATCGACGGGTGTGAAATCACGGCGTATTCCGGCGCGACGATCAAGGAGATCGCGGAGCAGCACGGAATCGATATCCCGACCCTTTGTTACAACAAAAATCTGATGAATTACGCATCCTGCGGTCTCTGTGTCGTCGAGATTGAAGGCTCCAACAAGCTGGTTCGCTCCTGCTCCACGGAGGCGACCGACGGGATGATGATCTACACGAAGAGCAAGCGGGTCGTCGAGTCTCGCAAAACGACCTTGGAACTGATGCTGAGCAACCATGTCGGCGACTGCAAAGCGCCGTGCACCTTGGGCTGCCCCGATCAGGTCGACATCCAGGGTTATGTCGGACTCACGGCGAACGGAGAGTTCCGCGAAGCGCTCGAACTGATCAAAAAAGACCTGCCGCTCCCTGCCAGCATCGGGCGCGTCTGTCCGCGCCCATGTCAGACGGCTTGCCGTCGGGGACTGCTCGAAGGAGCGATTCAGATCGCTTGGATCAAGCGCTATGTCGCCGATCTCGATCTCGCGAGCGATCAGCCCTTTGTGCCGCAGATCGCTCCGTCGACGGGCAAGCGCGTCGCCATTGTCGGCGGCGGACCGAGCGGTCTCAGCGCAGCGTATTTTTTGCGTCAGCGCGGCCATGAGGTCAAGGTATACGAGGCCAACGAAGAATTCGGCGGCATGCTCCACTACGGGATTCCGATGTACCGGCTCCCCAAAGATGTGCTGGCTGCCGAGGTCGATCTCATTCGTCGCATGGGCGTGACCTTGCAGGCCAAAACGCGCCTCGGCGAAGATTTTTCACTGAAGTATCTGCTGGACAATTACGATGCCGTATATCTGGCGATCGGTGCTTGGAGCAGCTCCCGACTCGGGATTCCGGGCGAGAATCTGCCGGGGGTCTTCGGCGGGATCAATTTCCTGACCAATTTTGCGCGCAACACCCCGATCCGTACCGGCAAGATCATCGCGGTGATCGGCGGCGGCAACACGGCGATGGATGCCGCGCGCACTTCGATTCGCCTCGGAGCGGAAAAGGTCTACATCTTGTACCGGCGCACCAAGGAGGACATGTCGGCGATCGATGTGGAGATCATCGAAGCGGAGGAAGAAGGGGTCGAGTTCCGATTCCTGCTCAGTCCGGTTGAGTTTCTCGGCGACGAACAGGGGGTTCGGCAGGTCAGACTGCAGCGCATGCGCGTGGAACGCGATGAAAAGAGCAAGCGCAATCAGGTGATCCCGATCCCCGATGCGTTCGAGACGCTCGATGTCGACTCGGTGATTCTGAGCATCGGCCAGCGCCCGGTGTTGGACGGCATCGAAGAGATCGAAGTCGACGAATCCGGTCAGATTCTCGTCGACCCGACGACCTTCCAAACGAGTTATCCGGGCGTCTTTGCCGGTGGGGACGTGATCCCGAACAAGTCCAAGATCGCGATTCAGGCGATCGCGGACGGCAAGCATGCAGCTTCCGTGATGCACAGTTATCTCGCGGGAGACCTGCGACCGATGAAAAAGGATTATTTCGTGGTGACCAAGAATGTGAAGGCGGAAGACCTGCCTCCGGTGGCAGCACAGCCTTGCGCTCCGATGGAGCATCTGGCGCCGGCCGTGCGATCGGTCAACTTTGAAGAAGTGGTCGCCGGATTCACCGAAAAAAATGCCGTCCTCGAGGGCAATCGCTGTCTCGAATGCGGTTGTATGGATTACCGAGAATGCGATCTGATCCGCCGAACCAACCAATACGACGTCAATCCGGAGCGCCTCGCCGGTGAACAATCGATTTTCCCGAGACGAAGCGATCATCCGTACATCCTGCATGACCCGAACAAATGCATCCTTTGCGGTATGTGCGTCCGCGTTTGCGAAGAAGTGATGGACTGCACGGCGCTGGGTCTCGTCGGCCGAGGCTTCGGTACTTGCGTCCAGCCGGCGATGGGCAAACCGCTGTCCGAAACGGACTGCATCTCTTGCGGGCAATGCGTCGCGATCTGCCCGGTGGGTGCGTTGCAAGAGCGACGTCCGGTCCACAAACAAGTGCCGCTCGAAGCCAAAGTGACCGAATCCGCATGCTTCGGCTGCTCGGTGGGATGCAGCATGCAGATCGAGAGCCGAGGCGGTATGTTGCTCCGCACGCTGCCGCAAGCTTCGGATCCGGTGAGCGGCGGACTGCTCTGTCGCAAGGGTCGATTCGATTTCGATCGCTACCATCCGGTTGCACGCATCACCAAGCCGATGATCCGCAAAAACGGCGTCCTGGTCGAGACCGACTTCGATCAAGCGATCCGATTCCTCGCCCGAAAGGCACAATCGATCCAGCTTCTTTACGGCAGAAATGCCCTCGGCATCGCCATCAACGACCGCTATACCAACGAGGAGCTCTTTCTCGCCAAGAAATTGGCGCATGAAATCCTCAACACGGATCATATCTTCTCGCTCGGATACCGCACGAGCGGTCTGCTCCCGACCCTCGGAGCGGACGCTTCGACGGTACGCTTCGAGGAACTCATCCATACGGATCTGATTCTCTGCGTTGGCGGCGATCTTTACGAAACACATCTGATGGTCGCGCTCAAATTAAAGAAAGCGGTCGAATCCGGCAAGAAGCTGATCTGCATCAATTCCAAGTCGGATAAACTGAAATCCCGGGCGACGCAAAGCCTCGAGGTGGACGACTTGGTGTCCTTCCTCGCGGAGATATGTAAGTCGCTGCTCGCTTGGAACCGTGATCCGAATCTCGAAGGACGCGCCGAGCTGGAACAGGCGCTTTCGTCGGTCGTCGTCCGTCCGCTCGCGGAGGAAATCGCCTCCGCATACCGCGATGTTCGCAAGGCGATCGTCGTGTTCGACAAGGAGCGTATCGATCTGGCCGAGCAGCTCTTGATCGCCGACATGGCCATCCTCTCCACGCATATCGGGTACCCGCGCAGCGGGATTTTGCAACTCAAGGATCAGGTCAACTCGCAAGGAATCGCCGACATGGGACTGGGCTGCGATCGTGAGTCGGAACTCGCCAAGATCGAAAGCGGTGAGATTCGCGCAATGATCTCCTTTGGAGAAGAGTTGCCGCAGGAGCTGATCGGCAGACTGAGCTTCTTGGCGGTTCAGACGACCGTGATGACCGAGACGGCGAGACGCGCGGATGTGATCCTGCCGGCGGCTTCGCTCGCGGAGACCGAAGGCTATGTGACGAGCAGCGAGCGATTGGTGCAGCGGGTGCGTCCGTCGCTGGAACCTCAGATTCCGATGACCAATTTTGAACTCTTCAAGCGCATTATGTTCAACTTTGACTCGCGGACCGTTCGAATCAGCCGCGAAAGCGTCCTCGAAGAAATCTCCGCTTTCAACCCGGACTACCGAGGCATTCATCATCTCGCCGAAGACAAGTTCTACTGGCCGATTCACGGTGCGGTACAGCTGTATCAATATGGCGAATTCCGCACGCCGAGCGGCAAACCGATCTTGGTGGCGCCCGCAACGATCTCGACGGAAATGGCTTGATTCGCGCGATGAATTTTTGGTATAACTAGGTAACAAACAAAGTGAGGTGCGCATGCTAGTTAAAGTGATTATGACTCCGGTCGAGAAGTTGACCGTTCTCCATCTGACCGATACGGCACAACATGCTGTCGATCTGATCAGCAAAAACAATTTTCTTTCGCTTCCGGTCGTCGACGGCAAGAAATATGCCGGCTACCTGAGCAAGCAGTTTATCTACGACCAATACTTCGAAGGAAACAACGGCACCATCCAAGATTTCTTAAAAAAGCCGGTCAGCGATTTCGTGCGAGCAAAGGTCGAGCCGGTTACGGTCGACACTCCGGTCGAGCAAGCGGCGCATATCTTCTTCACCAACAAGCTGCGTTTCATCCCGGTCACGGACAAGGACAACAATCTGGTCGGCATTGTGACGCAAAATGCGCTGTTCGGCATCATCACCAAGACTTACGGTCTCAAGGATCCGAAGGTCTCGATCTACACGGACAATTTCAGCGGCGTTCTGAGCAAGATTGCGGATACCATCGCCAAGAGCGGCGGTAACATCACAAATATCGCGCAGTTGGATACTGAAGTGATGGGCATCCAAGAGATTCACATCCGCTTCAAAGCGAACGATGTCGACAAGATCGTGCGCAAGTTGGAAGAGCGAGGATACAAGGTCCGCCTCTAAGATTGGGATGGTTAGTTGAGCCGTCAGCCTCCGGGCTGTCGGCTTTCTTTTTCCTTATAGTGAATGACTTCGGCAAAACGCCGAAACGATGGAGAGGATGCGCATGAAGAAATTGATCTATGGAAAAGCGAAAACCGGGAAGACGGAATATCTGATTCGTGAGCTTCTGGCGAGCAAGGCAAAGCGCCGTCTCTGGATCGTTCCGGATCAATTCGCACTTTCGAGCGAGCAAACGCTCGCCGAACGGAGCGGAGTTCCGGGTCTGATCGATATCGAAGTGCTCAGCTTGTCCCGCTTGGCCCAGCGATTGATCGACGAGCAGGGCGGTCCGAAAGGCAAGCCGATTACGGCGATCGGGCGCGCGGTTTTGCTCCGTGAGGTGCTCTCCAAGGTGCAGTCCGATCTGAAAGTGTTCTCCAAGAGCATTCGAAAGCAAGGCTTTCTCGAGGAACTGGATCGAACCCTGCGCGCTCTGGCAGGCAAAACGATCGAAGCTTCCGGCGAGGGAGGACTCGCAGCACGTAAACTGGCGGATCTCGAAATCATCCAAGCGGCGTACCGGGAGCGAACGCAAAACCTCTACCTGGATGACGAGCATCGGATGGAATTCGCGACCGCTCTGATCCCGACCAGCCAAATGATCCGAGAATCTGCGATTTGGATCGACGATTACGATTTCTTTTCGGATCGAGAACTCCGGATGATCGCGGCATTGTCCGCGCATTGCGGCGGCTTATCACTCGCGCTTTGCGTCGCGCCGAAGTCGTTGTTTTCGCAGTATACCAAGCGCACATTCGAACAGCTTCGCGCGGCCGTTTCCGACTGGACCGAGATCGAACTTCGAGCGCCCGAACGCACGGGGCTGGCCGCGTTGGCGGAGCATATTTTCTTGTATGAGGACCGCCCGACTCCGATTCCTTCGGATCAGCATCTGGAACTATATGCAGCGGACGACCGTTACGCCGAAATCGACTATGTAGCGACTCGGATCGTCGGTTTGGCGAGGGATGCGGGAATCTCTCTGCAGCGGATCGGCGTGATCTGTCCGGAACTTTCTTCCTACGAGGCGACGATTCGACGGGTCTTTGCCCGGTACGATATCCCTTACTTTATGGATGCGCGCGCCTCACTGGTGCAAAATCCCCTGACGGTGTTCCTGCGCGCGCTCTTTGACTGTTATCTCAGTCCCAATCGGCCGGACGGAATGGTTGGGTTGCTCAAATCATCGGTGTTGGAGATCAGCCGTTACACCGCGTCCGAATACGAGATGTTCTGCCGTAGTCGGGGAATCGTTCCATACAATATGAAGGCCAATGCCCATCGATTCGAGGAGGCGACGGAGGATGTGCAGCGCGCGCACTGTTTGTTGTTGGAACTCACTGCTCGATTTGAACGCGATCGACAGTATACCGTCCGTGAGTTTGCGCAGATTTTATACACGCTTTTGGCGGATTTTGAGGTGGCAAATCATCTGGAGAAGGCGATTCGCGCGCGTTCGGTCCGGGAGTCGGAACAGAGCGTCGAACGCAGCGTCGTGGAGCGCATGGAGGCGACGGCACAGCGCCAGATTTGGGATCGCTTTTTGGATCTGCTCGAAGAATGGATCGCGATCGACTCGGGGGAGCCGATGTCCCTTTTTGAGCTGGATCGCCTGCTTTTCGCCGGCATTTCGCGCATCGATGGCGGGCGGATCCCGGTCACGGACGAGGCGGTTATCGTCGGCGGCATCGATCGCGTGCGAGATCGTGGCCTCGACGCGCTGTTTGTCGTGGGCGCGTTGGAAGGGGCGTTTCCTTCGCTGCGCAGTTCCAATCGACTGTTCACTCTTCGCGAAAAGGAGGATATGGCGGAGCTCGGCATCGATGAATTTTTGGATGAGGTCGACATCGCGCGCGAGCATTTCCGAATTTACTTTGCCCTGACCCGCCCGCAAAGTCGCCTGTATCTGTCGTATCCGCTTACCGTTCAGGACGGCAACACCAACCGCTCTCTTCTGATCCATAAGATCGAACGCATCTCGCATGTCCGACCGCAAACGGCGCTTGCACTCGAGCAGAGGGAAGCGTTTTCCGTGTCTCTGCCGCTTCCGACTTTGGAAAAGGCGTTGGTCGAATCCAAGCCGGCTGCCCTGCAAGCGTTACCCAAGGTCATTGCGATGTTGCCGGAGGATGCACGCCGCTTGGGAGCCGACTGGGAATCTCCGATTCATTCGATGCCCGGAGCGATCAAGGACAAGCATCTCTCGGTTTCGTCCCTCGAACAATACGGAGAATGTCCGTTCCGTTTTTTTGTCTCTCGGGTTCTCAATCCGAAGCGTCTGAGAGAGTATCACCTCGAGGCTGATCGCTTCGGATCCGCCGTACACGAAGTCATCGAACATGCGATGAAGGAACTGTATCCTCGTGCGACGACGGTGGGAGAAGAGGGCGCGGCAGGAAAGCGAGCGTATCTTCGCGATGCGCTCGCAGTGGATTTGCCGACTTTGGTCGATCGCGTGATCGAACAACGCTTGCGGGATGAGATTTTTTCGGCGAGCGCCGAAAATCGGTATACGATCGAGAAATTGAGGCAGTCCGTGCATTCCTCCATCGATGCGATCCGCAAACAGCTTGCCAAAGGGGATTTTTATCCGGTACACCGCGAGCTTTGGTATGATTATGCGTTGCCGGATACGGAATATACTCTGCGCGGAATCATTGACCGCGTGGACGAGTCGATCGAGCCGAGCGCGACGAGCGCCGGCGATTCGAGTTCCGTCGACGGATCGCATACATCAAACGCATCAAGCGATTCGAAGGGATATTTCCGCGTGATCGATTATAAAACCGGAGATCGAAGGGTGCAGATTTCCGGCATTTATGACGGCAATGAACTGCAGCTGATGACCTACGCGATGGCATATGAGCATTTGTCCGACGGGGAAATCGCGGGCATCTACTATTTCTTGACGGGAGAGGAAATCGAAGAGACGACGAAGTCCTTCGAAACGCTGCCTCCAAAGAGCAAGGCGATGAACGGAATCTCCCTCGATGTTCCGGAAGTGATGCGACGACAGGGCATCGACGGCAGTGAGACCTCGGTGGTGAGCATACGCTTCAAACAGGATGGGAATCCGCATGCGACGAGCTCCGTCTTGACAAAGGAAGGATGGAAGCGCTTAAAAGAGCGTCATCTCGAGAATCTGAAAGATCGCGTCGGAGCGATCGATCGGGGAGCGTTCCCGGTCCTTCCGACGAAAAAATCCGATCGAAGCGCCTGCACATTCTGTGAATACGGGGCGATCTGTCAGTTCGACACTTCGCTTCCCGGAATGCAATATCGGGAAGTCCCTTCGAGCCGAGAATCGGAGATCCGAAAGCAACTCAACGAAGGAGGCGAGCGATGAAGCTGACACGGCAACAGCAACTTGCAGTCGATTTGGAAGGATTCAACATACTGGTCGCGGCAGGCGCCGGCTCCGGCAAGACTCGAGTGCTCGTCGAGCGCGTCGTCCGCCAGCTGGAGGCCGGTCTCGCTTCGATCGACAATTATTTGATTTTGACCTTTACCAATGCGGCAGCCGCCGAACTGAAGGAGAGGATTCAGCTCGCGCTCGAGCAGAGTTCCAATCCGGATGTGCGCCGACAGATCGGCCGCTTGAGTGTCGCGTCGATTAAGACCTTCCATGCATTCTGCGCCGACATTTGTCGCAATTATGCGCATGCTTCGGATTTGGACAGCGGGTTTCGGATTCTGGTAGATCATGAGGCGAACATCCTTCTGCGCCGTGCGGTCGAATCGGCTATGGAACAATCCTTTGCGCGCAGGGACGAAAATTTTTTGCGCTTGATTTCGGCATTCAGCAAAGAAAACAGCAATGAGCGTGTCATGGAAATGGCGCTGAAATTGTATCGCTACAGCTACAGCTTCGTCGATCCGCACGCGACCCTGGAGGCCGCAGCGGACGCGTATACCAACGGGGACGCGGAGAAATGGAAGCGCGACGGATTCGACGAACTTCGCCGTCAATTTCGGGCGATCGATTTCACAGAGTTGGAAGCGGCAGTCGCCGAACTCCCGGAAAAGCCGATGGCTCGCTATCGCGACTACATCGACCGATACCGCGACTATGTCAACACCTTGGAATCGCTTCCCCTCGACGCGGACGAGAGCGCATCGGACGCACCGAGAGCTCCGAGTGTGCGAAAGGACGAGATCGGCGCGGAGCTCGCTGAAGAACTGAAAAATCTGCGGGAAGAAATCGTCGAACAAGTCAAGGCGGCGATCACATTTCGTGCGCAGCTGCGCAATGCCGACGAAGACATCGAGCTCTCGGCTCCATTGATGCGCGCGCTGGTCGATCTCACGCATCAAATCGCAGCGGAGTACCGGCGGGCGAAACGGCGGATGAATTTTGCGGATTACAATGATTTGGAGCAATATGCGATCCGCATCTTGGCGGACGACGGCATCGCCGGGGAGGTTCGTGCGAGCTATCGCTATCTGTATGTCGACGAATACCAAGATTCGAGCGCGATCCAGGAACATATCCTCGACCGAATCGCGCGGGCGGACAATCGCTTTATGGTCGGCGATATCAAGCAGAGCATCTATAAGTTTCGAAACGCCGAACCGAGTATTTTTGCTCGCAAGCTCTCTCGATTCCTGCGGATCGATGCGATGGAGGAAGCCGCCGCGCTCGCCGAACCGAATGCGACTATCGTTCTGGGAGATAATTTTCGGACGCGCCGCGAGATTCTGGAGACCATTAACCAAGTCTTTGAACGGCATATGCATGGGGAAGTCGAATTTGACGAGACTGCCAAACTCAATGCGGGGGCGGCCTACGAAAGCGAGGAATCTTCCTATGTCGAATACTTGCGTGTAAGCAAGGACAAGGAAGAGGTGGCTGTCGCGGACCGCATCGCATCGTTGATCGGAACTCCGATTTACGATGCGAGAGCAGGGATTTTTCGCCCTTGCCGTTACCGGGACATCGTCGTGCTGCATCGTTCACCACGTTCCGTGATGAAAGACTTTGAGCTCGAATTCGATCGCCGGGACATTCCGTTCTATGCGGAACCGATTGACGGCTTCTTTCAGTCGCTTGAAATACGCTTGATCCATGCCCTGCTTTCCATCGTCGACAATCCGCTTCGCGATACCGAGTGGATTGCGGTGATGCGCGCTTTCTTCGGCATCGACTTACCGACGATCGCGCACATCGCTTCTCTGGAGGGGAGCAGCTTTTTCGCGCGCTGCAAACAATTTCTGCGGGAAACCGAGAACGCCCGCGTCGAAAGGATGATGCAGACGGTGGAGCAATTGCAAGGACGGGTGCATTTTATGCCGCTCGATGACCTGATATGGGATCTTTACCGTGTCGGAGATTTCTACGCGCGCATGGGCAAACTTCCCCGCGGGAAGCAGCGTCAAGCCAATTTGAAGCAATTGGTGGATATCGCGACCTCCGTTCGCTCCTCGGAAGTGGTTTCTCTCTCGTCCTTTCTGCAGATCGTCGCCGACGTAAAGGACAGCGGAAGCGACTATGGTACCGCCAAGACATTGTCCGAGGCGGACGACGTCGTGCGCTTTATGTCGGTGCACAAATCCAAGGGACTCGAATTTCCTATCGTGATTTTGGCGGGCGCCGCGCGAGGCTTCCAATTACGCGATGCGCAGGGCGATTTGATTTTGAACAAAAATTACGCGATCGCGATCGCGCCGGTCGAAACAACGCTCCGTGCGAAGCATCCCTTCTTTTTGAGCACCTTGGTCGGTCAAAAAAATGTCTACGAAGTGGAGCAAGAGGAGCTGCGCCTCCTTTATGTCGCGATGACGCGTGCAATGGAGCGCCTGATTCTGATCGGAGGAGAAAACGATCGCAACGGCTATGCGCGATGGCTGAAGGAGCTGTCCGCACCTGCCGCTTCGACATCGGACGAGC
>JAUMWO010000024.1:0-1336 GCA_030529605.1 Bacillota bacterium
GGCTCCGCGCAAAAAGTCGCTGCGATTGGTGCCCTGCGCGGCACATTGATCCACCGTCTCCTGAAAATGCGGTTTCAAATACAGCATTCCTCCGCGTCCGAATGTGGTGATGTTTTTGGTGTGATGAAAACTCACCGCTCCAAAATCCCCATGCACCCCGAGGGGTCGACCGCGGTATGTCGATCCGAGCCCCTGTGCGGCATCTTCGATCAACGCGATGCGCGGGGAGCCGGCTGCTGCGTGGATTGCTACATCGGCTGATGCGTCGGCTGTCGTGCCTGCTGTTGCATCGCCCCCGGCAGAATCACCCGGCCAAGAGTCTCCCAACAGCGAAACCAGCGCGTCCAAATCCGCCGCCATCCCGGCATAATGCACCGGGACGATCGCCTTGGTCCGCTCGGACAGCTTCTCTTGCACGGATTTGGGATCGAGACCGAGGCAGTCCGGCTCGACATCCGCAAAGCGAATCGTCGCCCCAAATTTGGTAAAGGCATTGGCGGTGCCGGCGTAGGTGTAGGACGGCATGATTACCTCGTCCCCCGGGCCAACCCCGAGCGCAAGCGCTGCGAGCTCAAGCGCGTCGGTGCAGCTGTCCGTGAACCGCCAAGCCCTTTGATGCGGAGCCGCCAGATGTTCTTCGAGCTTCCGATGCACCTCGAAATCGAGGAACGGAGTGCGATGCAGGCGCTCCAATGTACGCGTCAGAGCAACTTGGGAGATATGCGGGATGTGATACGGAATGCGCATACAACCTCCGAATTAAAAAGGCTGCCCGAAGGCAGCCGATTGCGTTTATTTTACGACAGGATAGTTTTGATTTTTCCAACCCATTGGGGCATTTGCCTTGGTTCCCATACCGCCGTTCAGCGATACGGCATCGTATCCCATCAATCGAAGCGCCGCCGTGACTTGACCGGAAGTTTGACCGGTGTAGCAGTAGACGACGATGGTCTTGCCCTTCGGCAGTTCGGAGAATTTTGCCGCCATCCCCGGACCGAACGGATTGTTCACCGCGCCTTCGATGTGACCTTCGAGATAATCCTTTTCGCCGCGTACCGAGTAGATGTAGATCGAGGGATCCTTCTTGTCGACGAGCTCCTTGAGATCCTTCTCGGAGATCTTGTAGTTGGCAAACATCGGCTTCTCTTTTTTGAGTTCGCCCATGCCGGCATAGTATGCGGTCATCGCTTCCTGAACCGCCGGATCGATCTTGCGAACGCCCGGCGTTGCAGGTGTCGCTTCCTTCGTCGTCACCGCTTCATATCCGTCCACGAGGGAGATCCCCATGTTCCAGCCGAAGTTGACCGAACGCGCCGGAATACCTGCGATGTTGAAT
>JAUMWO010000024.1:1346-14950 GCA_030529605.1 Bacillota bacterium
GACCGGTGTAGCAGTAGACATAGACCGGTTTTCCTTCCGGAATCGCCGAGAGTCCTTCTGCGATCGCAGTCCCGCCCCAAGGGAGATTGATTGCACCCTTGATGTGTCCTGAATCGTAGTCCTCTTTGGAACGGATGTCGACGACGACCATATCCTTGCCGGCTTTGACTTCTTCGATGAACGCCTTCTGATCGATCTTATAGATCTCGGAGTTCATTTCCGTGAAATACTTTTCTACGGCTGCCTTCGCGTCGAATCCTTGCGCTGCAGGAGCCGGAGCGGTTGTGCCTCCGACATCCATCGATCCGCCGGTGGTCGGAGCATTTTGTCCGCCACAAGCGGTCAGAGCGACAAGCAGCATCAACACGAGTAGCAGTGATCCAATTTTCTTCATTTCCAATCTCCTTCCTTATGACATCCCGGTCGACATCCTGATATCGATCGATTCCGAATCAGGAGCCGTCCGATTTGGACGGTACGACCGGTGTCGTCGGTGCCGACGGGGATTCTAATTTCTCCCACTCCAGCCATGCGCCGTCATAGATGCGCACCTTGGTGAAGCCCGCTTCCTCGAGAAGCGCCGCCGCCTGGGTTGCGCGGTACGATGATTTGCAGTACAGAACAATCTCGTCTTCCAAGCGGATGCCGAGATCTTGGTAAAAGAGCCGGATGTCGCGCGCGGACATAAAGGTGCCGTCTTTGTACAGGTTCTTGGTGTGCGGACGATGGATCGCCGTCGGAATAAAACCTTCGGCAAATTCGGCATCGGAACGCACGTCGAGCAAAACGACCCCATCCGTCGGATTCTCGGAGATCTTCTTCACGTCTTCGTAGCTTGCGATCAGCGACAGATCGGCGTCTTTGGCCGTGTAAGTCGATGCCGGCAAAGCGAAAGGCTCCGCGCTGAGCTGCGCGCCTGCCTGTACCAATGCGGAAGCACCTCCGTTGACGAGGAGCACCTTCTCGTGGCCATAGACCTTGAGAGTCCACCAAACGCGCCCCGCGCTGACTCCTTTGTTGTCGTCGTAGATGATGACCGTATCCGAAGGCTGAATCCCCTTCTCCGACAACACACGCTCGACCTGTTCACGCGGCGCCAGCATCGCCGGAACCGGGGTGTCGATCGAGAGCTGACCCGGAGTCAACGAGATCGCCCGGCTCATATGCCCCTTCGCGTATTCTTCCGGGGAACGAGCGTCTACGATCACGACACCAGCCTCCGATGCTTTCGCAACGGTGGCTGCCGCCTCGATGATATTTCGTGTGCCATCATATGATGTGTTGACCGTACACGAAGCCAGGACACCGATGATGACCACCATCAAGATGCCGATAACAACTTTTCTTGTTGTCATGTCAACCTCCTAAACGATTGTGAGATTGTCTCGGAGAACGGATGACATGATCCGTTACCGTCATTATAACATCGTCTGTCAAAATAGGTCATCGTTTTTACTTATGTTGAATCGATAAATAAGCGAAAAGCTGATGACGACAAGGCTAAGAATTCGATATAATGGCAGTATGACAATGATAAATTGTGAACGAAGTAATCGGAATCCTTCTTCGCCCACCCGACGAAGCCGCGCCGCGCGGGCGGTTCGTTGCGTTCTCATCGTCTTATGCTTGATCTATTTGGGGATTTCTCTGCTGACGTTGATGGACTTTCCTCATGTGCATTCGGATGAGGTTTGGCTCTCCGGCATCAACCGCACCCTCGTATCCAATGGAATGATCGATCGAACCGAACCCTTCTTCGATCTCTATCCGCGTGCCGCGCATCCCTTCCGCTGGCTCTATAATTTGCTGCTGGCTCCGTTGACCCTTCGGTTTCAAACGGGAGGTTCAAAAGCTGCAGAGGGGCATCTCGGCGTCTCCGTGCTCGCGGTGCGCGCGCTCTCCTTTGTCGCGTCGCTCGTTGCGCTCGGGTTCTTTGGCAGGATCCTCGTTTTCCAAAATCAACCGCTTTGGCGGATCGCACCCTTCGCTCTTTCGATTTCGTTCGTCCACGCTTCTCATTTCGGGCGTCAGGACATGGTGATCCTCGCGCTGCTGCTGGCCGCATACTACGGCGCACTGCGAAAACGAACGCTCTGCGCGACCCTGCTGACCGTCGCCGGGATGGGAGTTCATCCCAACAGCCTGATCGTCGGTTTGGTGGTGTTGTCGGCACTCCCGGCCGGCAAAAGGCTACGTTCGGCGCTGGGCATGCTCGCCGGGTTCGCCCTCCATGTCGCCGCCGGCTTCTTCCTCGCTCCGGATTGGATCCGTGGGTACTTAGCCTTTGGAGAGAGCCAAGGGATCCGAGTCGGCATCGTGGACCGTTTCGGCGACTTCGGTACATTCTGGATCAAGCTCTTTGAGCAGGTCAGCGGCACCTATACCGCCTGGGATCTGCGCCTCTTTCTCCTGCTCGGCGCATCGGTGCTTTGCGCGAGCGTCGCCATTCGGATACTCCGCGGTCGATCGCAAAACGACGCATCGGTGAAAGCTCTATCCGCCGTCCTCGCCGGCATCCTGCTGATCGGGCGGTTCAGCTCACTCTCCGTCCTGTTCGCTCTGCCTTTTGTCCTTTTGTCCGTATACGACGGGATCGAACGCATCGCGCAAGCGGGGAAATCGCATGCATTCCGGATCTCAGCGGCGCTTCAGCTCGCACTTTTGCTCGCCGTTGGATGGAATCTATGGAGCAATCTCAAGGCATATGACGACCAACTCGCCTACCGTCTTTCCTACGGCGAGATGATCCAACGCATCGCCGCATCCGTGCCTTACGCCGAACCGGCGCTCGGCAATTTGAACATCCTCGAGGCGCATGATCCGGAAGCATTTTACGATATCCGCAATCTCGATCACCTGAAAGGAGAGAGTTTGGAGGAGTATCTCCGCTCGCGAAACATCCGCTACATCATCTGGCATGACGAGATGGACTACATCGCCCGAACCATTGAGCGCTGGCATATTTTGTACGGTGATCTCGCGTATTATCCGGAAATGAAGCGATTACTCGAAGGCTTCGAAGTCGTCGACCGCTTTGAAAACCCGATCTACGCGATGCGTATCGCTGCTTTTGTCGGCGTCGAGCCGTGGCAGACTACGATTTATCGTGTCGTTTGGGACTGAGCGCCAATGCCAGCAACGCCGTCCGGTCCGGTACCTGCACGAGATTCTTTTTCCCCTCCGCGACACGGAGCTGACGAAATGCGACGTCGATTTTGTCCTCGACTTCTTGTTGTGAATTTCCCACTACGATAAAGTAACCGGCGCGTTCGGAAGCCGATCGAACCGGCAAACTGCGATCGCCCGGCTTAAGATGGATGGCGGCGTGCAAAGCGATCGGCGGGATTTGAGTCTCGGTCACGATCCCCGGGGAGCAAAAAAACAGCTGGGTCGAATAAAACCGTCCCTGATCGGGAGCAGGAGGCAAAGCGACCGGCAGCCCCAGAGCGCGATCGATCACCGCATCGAGCAACGAAAACCCTGTGACGAGCGGGATGGTGACATCCTCATATGCCCCGCCGATGCGGCAGGCGATCTCATTGACGCGAAGCTCCATCCCGCGCACCAAAAACTGAAAATAAATCGGTCCTTCGACGATCGAAAAGGCGGTGCAAATCTGTTCGGTCAGTGTGACGACCTTCGCCTCAAACGCAGTTCCCTGCTCAGACCGCAGGTGCATCGAAGGATATTCGTGCGAGAGACAGACTCCGAGTCGCTCACGCGCCGGAAAGGTCACGCGATCCGTGATCGCCAGAATACGGACGGCACCGGCGCTCACCCATCCGGTGACCGTGATTTCCGTACTCTCCCAATATTCTTCCACAAGAGCAAAGCTCGAACGCGAATGCTGCAAGGTCTCCGGAAGCGCTCGGATCGCTTCCTCCGGGGTATCAACGAGAAAAATCCCGCGCTGCCCTTGGGAGTCGACCGGCTTGAGCACATAGGGCGGACGCAGTCCTTCCAGTGCCGCAGCATCCGCATTTGCATCCACCGCGCGATACGGGACGGTCGGGATGCGACGCTCCAAAAAGCGTCGCTTCATCACCTTTTTGTCCGTCACCGAGCGGGCAAGCTCCGGGCTGTGATCGCAGGGCAGACCCAGACGAGCGCAGACAAGTGCCACCGTCAGCACGGGTTGATCGGTCCCGGCAGTCAAGACGGCGTCGACTTCATATTGCCTCGCGACGGCTTCGATCGCATCGGCGTCAAACGCATCCGCCACGACGGACACATCGGCGATGTCCTTGGCCGGAGTCCACGCATTGTAGTCCGCAGCGATCGTGTAACAACCTCTTTCTTTGAGGCGCCGGATCATATGGAGCTGGCAATTGCCGGCACCGACCATCAAAACACGTTTTTGCAACCTATCTTCCTCCTTTCGCGCTCCGGTTTCCGTAATGGCGATAGAGTTTCCAAGCGAGATGGATACCGGACCAAAGGCTGTATCCCGATTTGCCGTATCTCCGTCGGCGTCGCTCGACCGGAACATTGGCGACCCGCGACGCAAAGGGAAGAAGCTCCGCGCTCAGGTACACGAACCCTCCCGGGAGCGGCGTGACAAGCCGAGCGTAGACCGATCGACGAATGCAGCGAAAGCTGCTGACACTGCCTTGTCCGACCACCGGAAAGCGCCGACGAAAGAAGCGACTGACGAGGCGGGATCCGAGCCCTCGCACCAAGCCCGCTCCGTGATTGCGATAGATTCCATACACGAGATCGGCTCCTTTTCGGATTTCATGGAGCATTGCATCGAGGGCGACGATATCATGTTGCAGGTCGTCGTCCATGGTGACGGCAAGCTCCCCGCGCGCCTGCAAAAGCCCAAAGTAAAGCGCTTTCTGTTGTCCGAGTTTTTCCTGGGGAAAGAAGACGCGGACCCGCTCTCTCCCCTCGAGTTCCTTTAAGACCTCGGCGGTGTCGTCCCCCGATTGATCGTCGACCAGGATCAGTTCGTAGCGCTTGTCGGGCTGTGAGACACGAAAATACCGCTCGACTTCATCGACGAGCGGCTTGAGGGATTGTGCACTCCGATAGACCGGGATGACAATCGAGATGTCCATTGGCATTTCACCTCAAATTTTCTATAATCGCAGTATGAAAACGGTTCGTTGCTTCGGGGATATGTGCCCCGTACCACTTTTGAAACTCAAACATGAATTGGAACAGGGCGCAGACGAAGTGCTGATGATTGTCGATCACAGTTGCGTCCTGGAATCCGTGCGCGACTACCTCGAAAAGCGCCCCTATGAATGCACGGTCGAAGAGCCGATGAACGGCGTCTGGGAGATCACGGTTCGCCGCACCGGTTGAAGCTGATCGCGATGGGCATCACCGCAAGGAAGCCGGAATCGAATCCGCACGACCGGGACTCTGCCGGTTCGCAGGCGGCATCAGCAGAATTCGTCCGCACCATGCTCCTTGAAATACCGAAACACATCCTCGACCACTTTGCTGCGCGCCGCTTTGGGCTGCGCCACCAAGTAGACATCGAGATCCATCGCGACATCGCGCACCTCGACGATGCGAAATTCCTTGTCGTATATCTCTTTTTTGACCGAGGCATACAGCAGGAAGCAAAGCCCCATATTGTTGTGAACCGACGACTTTGCCGCCGGGATCGCGTCGACTTTGAATAGAATCGACAGCGCATCGAATGCGACGCCTTTGGGCTCCAATTTTGCGCGGATAAAGCTCGAGATGGTCGCCAGATCGTCATCGAGCAGTATCATATCGTAGCGGGTGAGCTCCTCCGCCGAGATGGTTGCGGGCACGGCCGAATCGCGGCTCGCCACTAGGACAATGCGCTCCGTCCCGATGTGCTCCGACACCAGATCCGCGTCGAGCGGGCGTTCGGAGACAAAGCAGAGATCCGCGATGTCGTTGACCAGGTCATGGATCGCGTCGCTGTTCATGCGTGAGCGCATCTCAAAATGATAATGGAGATATTTCTTTTTCACTTTATAGAGCATGCAGGGAAGCGAATACTCCACGAGCGAAGGGTATCCGGTGATGCGAACCAGCTCGCTTCGGTTGGACAGACTTTCGAGCTCTGCGCGCAACTTTTCCATGACGCGCAGCATCGTCCCGGCATAGCGAAACAAGACCCTGCCCGCTTCCGTCGGATAGACGCCCTTGTTGCTCCGTTCAAGGAGCGAGCACTGAAATTCATCCTCCAATTTTTGTATGTTCTGACTGAGAGCCGACTGCGAAATGTGACGATTGGCGGCAACCTTCGTGATGCTTTTCGCCTCCACGATCTCTCGAAAATACTCCAACGACGTTACATTCATTGCGCCTCCGTTCACGCCGCGTTAATTTGACGAAAAATTAACGATAACGATTCGAGCAAAAGAATCCCTTGATCCTTTGAAAAAATTATACCATAAGTTTTACTTATCCTGAAGTTTAACTTACGGTATCCTACTTTGTCAAAGAAATGCTATGATGAAGCCGTGAGATTGTTTTGGAAATTGTAAAAATTAGGAGAGGAACAATGAGTGAAACTAGATCCAAGGGTCGCTCTTCCGCAGGTCGCAAGCCCAAGAAGAACCAGATTCCAATGGGTTTGCTCGTCGTCTTACTCATCGTAGCTGTCACATTTTTGCTGAATCATTTTGTTTCGGACACGGCAGCATTCTACTGGGTCACCGGATCGGTCTTCGGTTATATTTTACAAAAAGGTCGATTCTGCTTCACCGCTTCCATGCGTGACCCTTACTTGACCGGCAGCACTTCAGTCACTCGCGCCGTCATCATCGCTTTGGCGCTCACCACAGTCGGCTTCGCCGCGATTAAATTCGGCTACGCGCAAGCAGGACTACCGATTCCAGGACAAGGATTCGTGGTGCCGATCAGTCTTGCGACGATCGTCGGCGCCTTCATCTTTGGCGTCGGAATGGTCATCGCCGGCGGCTGTGCCTCGGGCACTCTGATGCGTGTCGGAGAGGGCTTCCTGATGAACATGATCGCTTTGGTCTTCTTCGTGATCGGGTCTCTCTGGGGCGCGCATGACTTCGGATGGTGGAAAGATCTGTTCATCTCGAAAGGGCCGACGATCTTTTTGCCGGATGTGTTCGGCTGGGGCGGAGCCATTTTGTTGCAACTGACGGTATTGCTGGTCCTCTATGTCCTTGCGGACCGATACGAGAAGCGACGCATCAACGCAAACTAAGTATCAAACCAAAATTCTAACAAATCAAAAGGAGAATTCCCATGAAAGAAGTAATGCTCGATTGCTACGGCGAAGCGTGCCCGGTTCCACTGATCAAGACACAAAACAAACTCAAAGAGCTGGAGCTCGGCGATGTGCTCATCGTTCAGATCGATCACAGCTGCGCGATGAAAAATGTCCCGGAATGGGCGCGCAAAGAAGGCTACAATGTCGAAGTCGAAGAAACCGATGACGGAGAATGGGAAATCATCATCGAAAAAAATAAGTAAGGCGAATCGACAAGGAGGTACTCCAAATTGGAAAAGAAGAATGAATCGTTCTTTGAACGGATCAAATCCAATGCGTACTATCAGACTTGGTTCAAGAATCCGTTGACCTATGTCGCCGCTGCCGTATTGCTCTCCATTTTGCAGATCGTGACCTTTGCAAGCACCAAGAATCCGCTCGGGATCACGGGCACATTTGCACACTGGGGCGCTTGGATCTTCCAACTGTTCGGCGGATCGGTCGATAAGTGGTACTACTTTGCCGGAGATGCCGCGCAACGCACATTGGAGCGCGGGTTCCTGCATGATCCGCATTCGTGGAGAAACCTGGGCATCATCGTCGGCGCTCTCGGCACCACCTTGTTGGCTTCGGGATTCAAGATCAAGAAAATCAAATCATGGCGTCAGGTCGTCGCTGCTGCCGGCGGCGGTCTGATGATGGGATACGGCGCACGACTCGCATTTGGCTGTAACATCGGCGCACTCTATGGCGGAATCTCGTCTCTGTCTCTGTCGGGCTGGGTCTTTGCGGTCGGCATGTTCCTCGGAGCGATCGTCGGCAGCAAATTGCTCGTAAAATACTTTATGTAGGAGGCACCATGTCACGCGAAAAGAAAGTGGAACAATACGATGTCGTGATCATCGGCGGCGGTCCTGCAGGTCTGAGTGCAGCGATCTACGCCGGTCGCGCCCGCCTCAAGACCATTTTGATCGAAAAGGCTCTGGTCGGTGGACTCGCGACCTACACGAACGAGATTGCAAACTATCCGGGGTTCCCGGATAACCCGAAGGGCGAAGCGATCACCGACTTGATGAAGCATCAGGCGAAGAACATGGGCGTCGACTTCAAACTCACCGCCGTCACTTCGGTCCGGCTTCATGGCGAAACCAAGATCGTCGAAACCTTCCGCAACGCTTACCATGCCAAGGTCGTCATCATCGCGACGGGCGGCCGTCCGCGCACGACGCAAGCGGAAAATGAGGAGAATTATCTCTTCGACAAGGGGATCAGCTTCTGCGCCACCTGCGATGCGGCTGCCAACACGGACAAGCATGTCGTCGTCATCGGCTCCGGAGACGCGGCGATCGAAGAAGGCATGTTCCTGACGAAATTTGCGAGCAAAGTCACCGTCTCGGTCATGCACGACGAAGGCATCATGGACTGCAATGAAATCGCCAAGGAAGCGGCGCTCGCCAATCCGAAGATGAGCTTCGTCTGGAACACCGTCGTCGCCCGATTCGAAGGAGACGGACATCTCGAACGCGTCGTCCTGAAGAATGTCAAGACCGGCGAAGAGATCCCGGTTGCTTGTGACAACTGCTTCGAGTTCATCGGCTATCTGCCGAACACCGAACTCTTTGAGGACCAACTCCCGCTCACCCGCCAAAAGTACATCAAGGTCAACGAGAAGATGGAAACCGGCATCGAAGGAGTCTTCGCGATCGGAGACGTCACCGAGAAATGGCTCAAGCAAATCGCGACGGCGGTCGGTGACGGCGCAATCGCCGGAACGGCAGCCGAGCGCTATATCGCGGAGAAGGAAATCTTTGACCACAAGATCATGCAAGCCGAGAAGCCGGGCGTCATCTATGTCTACAATGCGATCGATCCGGCGGCACGCGACTTCATTCAAGTCGTCGAAGGTCTTGCACCGGTCGCTGACAAACGCGCCGTGCTCAACAAGATCGACGTGTACAAGTCCAACGGACTCGCGATGAAGCTCGAGCTCGAGCAGACACCTGCCGTCGTCTTGACCAAGGACGGCAAGATCGCGCACAAGATCTATCATCTCTGCGCAGACGAAATCAACCAAAAGCTCGCTTCTCTGCTGTAATGCGGAAGCGGTGGAATCGATGAAACAATCCGCCTCGCGCGTTTGTCGGAAGGCATCCGCGGGGCGGCTTTTTTTTGCGCGTTGTGATACAATGGCACTTGGAGGACATATGACCAAAAATGCGTTTGCAAAGGATTTAATTCAATTCATCGACAAGAGTCCCACGGCATTTCATGCCGTAGCGGAAATGGTCGCACGACTGGAAAAAGCCGGTTTTCAGCGGCTGGACGAAACCAAACCTTGGAAACTCAAACAGGGTTCCGGTTACTTCATCACGCGAAATGACAGCGCGATCATCGCCTTCCTGCTCGGCGAGCGCGGCGCGGGATATCACATCGTCGGTTCGCACTCGGACAGCCCGACCTTCAAAATCAAACCGAATCCGGAAATGAAAATTGAGAAGCATTATGTCACGCTCAATACCGAGAAATACGGCGGTGCGATTCTGTCCACTTGGCTCGATCGGCCGCTCTCCGTGGCAGGCAGGCTGATGCTTAAGAGCAAAGATCCGATGCATCCCAAGACCAAGCTGGTCCGCGTCGATCAGGACCTCCTCGTCATCCCGAATGTTGCGATCCATATGAACCGCGAAGTCAACGACGGCTTCAAGTTCAATCCGCAGGTGGACACACTTCCGCTGATGACGATGGGAATCGGCGACGAGAATCCTGCCGAAATGCTCAAACAAGTCGTCGCCAAGGCAGCGGGCGTCAAACCGGAGGACATCGTCGGACAGGATCTGTATCTTTACGACCGAGCCGGTGGAAGCATCGTCGGACTGAACAACGAATTCATCAGCTCCGGACGTCTCGACAACCTCGCGATGGCGCATGTGTCCATCGAGGCGCTGATCGACCGTTTCCAATCCAAGAAAAGCAAAAACAAAGCGACGGCGATCTGCATCGTCAACGACAACGAAGAAGTCGGAAGCGGTTCGAAACAAGGCGCCGACAGTCCATTCCTGCAAAATTTGATGCGCCGGCTCTGCCATGCCGAAATCGACGGCACGACACCGCAACAGACCGGCGCCGAGGAGCTCTATCAGATCGCACTGGCAAAATCCTTCATTATTTCCGCCGACCTCGCGCATGCAGTGCATCCGAATCACCCGGAGCACCACGATCCGACCAATCGTCCGCTGATGGGCAAAGGCATCGTCCTCAAACACTCCGCCAATATGAAATACACGACGGATGCGGACAGCGCCGCGGTCTTCAAACAACTCTGCGATCTCGCCGGCGAACCATATCAGGAATTTGTCAATCGCTCGGATAAGCTCGGCGGATCGACCATCGGTCCGATCACGAGTTCCCACATCGACATCCGCGGACTCGACATCGGTAGCCCGATCCTCTCCATGCACAGTGTACGTGAGCTCGGCAGCGTCGACGATCACTTCGGACTGTTCCGGATTCTCAAAGAATTTTATAAGCAGGCATGATCGTATGCACGAAGCAAAAACGATGGGAATTCCCGTCGTTTTTCTTTTGTATTTATTTGGTTTCTCTTTGTTTTTGGTTTAATAAACCGGAGCCGAAGAATCGACAGCGAACACCGGCTTGTTTACGCCGTGCACAAGGATCATATTTTGATCATCGCTTGCCGCAATCATTACGATCGCATGGATTGACCCCAAGACCCCATGTCTCAAGTCTTAGGATGCGATCACCGAGGACCGTGGCCTCTTCTTCGCTGTGCGTGACAAGGAGAATGGTGAGACCGAGTGTACGACGCAAATCCAAGATAAAATTCCACATATCGTGACGCGTATTTGCATCGAGTCCGGTAAACGGTTCGTCCATGAGGAGAACATCGGCTCGCGTCACGACGGCACGCGCCACAGCGAGTCGTTGTTTCATTCCTCCGGAAAGTTCACTCGCTCGCTTGTTTCGATGCTCGAATAGCCCGACCGCGCGAAGGATGGACGTCAACTCGTCACGCGTTATCTCCGGTCGCACAAACATAAGATTCTGTTCCACACTTTTCCAAGAAAGCAGGGTATCCGATTCCTGAAATACCAGCGGTGCAAAGGAATCGGATGCTTTTTTTGTATGCCGGATCATCTCGCCGTCAAAAGACGAGTCGAGCCCTCCCAAAATTCGAAGCAGACTGCTCTTCCCGACTCCACTGCAACCCATCAAGACGAGAAACTCACCGCGATGCAACCGAAAGGTGATCGGCGCGAACAGGGGCGGTTCGCCCGGATAGGCTTTCGTCAAGGATCGAACTTCAAGCAACGGTTCGCCGATGGCGAAGGCAGCCGGAGCACTCCAAACGGCACCCGGCTCTCCACTGCCCCCGCTCGGCCCGCATGCTGATCGAGACGCTGCGGGAGGTGCTGCGGGAGGCGCCGTGGATTCTTGCAACATCTCCGACCTTTCGGCACGACTCGCCATACTCTCCCTGCTCCGACGAAACCGGCGACCCAGGATCCCTCGCTCAAACAGCAAGCCGCAGAGAGAAAGCGCAAACAACGCCGCCAACATCCCTGCCGTATCCATATACATTCTTCTCTCGTAGATCAGCCAACCGAGCCCGGATCCGCTTCCCGTGAGTCCAAAAATCATCTCGACACTGATGACGGCACGCCATCCGCGCGACCAAGCCACGCGAGCCGCGCCGACCAGGTCCATCGCAGCACCCTGCAAAAAAATTCCGACAAAGACGCGCCGGTACGGAATCCGATAATTGGTCACGAAATCCCCAAATTGCGTCTCCAATCGATCCTTCGCCGCAGACATCGAGACCCTGATCGGCCAGAGCATCGCATGAACGAGAATGCAGAGCAGAGAAAGCGGAGTGAGCCCGAACCACAAAATGACAAGCGGAAGGATCGCCACCCCCGGGAGCGAACCGAGCAACGCAGAGGCCGTGTCCACTCCGCTCCGCAGAAAAGATCGGCGCGATGCATAAAGCAAAACCAAAGCGATCAAAAACGAAAGGAACAGCGCAACCAGGACGGCGACGGAGCTGTACGCGATGCCGTGGAGCAGCCTGCCGTCGACGAGCATCTTGAAAAAGCGAGCCGCAATCAAGCCAAGCCGCGGCATCACAACAGAAAACTCGGGACGCAACAAAGCGATCCCCTCCCACAACGCGGCGAAGAGGAGCAGCCAGATCCCGGAATACAACGCCCCTCTCCGGTTTTGCACGAAGCGTGACATCAAGGAGCCTCCCATATCAAATCCTTGAGATCGAGCGGCTCGATCATCGATTCACGAAGCATAAACTCATAGAACCGTTCGAGACCCTCGATCTCCGCGCTGTATTGCAGCGCCTTGTCGCGAAACAGGCGGCGCAAGAATTCCTCATCGTACTCGTAACGCTCCAGCAGAGTCGCGATCGACTCTTCGGGTTCTTCGTTCATAAAGGCGACGGCGCGGCGTAACGCGCGATCCACTGCAGCATAGGCGGCCGCATCGTCATGAAAACGACGTGGCGCAATGCCCACAACAAAGGTGAACGGACCGCCGAATGCCCGCTCTCCATCCAAGATCGAGGAAGCGTCCGTTAGCGCGAGGTTTTGCTGCACAAACGGAGGTGCGGTCAAATGCAGCAGATCGGCATCCTGAGCAAAGAGATTGGAGCCATCCGGATGAGACTGAACCACGATGTTCGCATCCAGTGCATCCGGCGCCAAGGCGAGCCGTTCGAGTTCCATCTTGAGTAAAATATGCTGAATGCTTCCGAGCTGCGGGAGGGCGATCCGATGAGAAGAGCGGAGATCCGCGATGCTCTGCACGCCGGGCGCCCTGGAACACAGCGCGATTTGAGCACGCGAGATTCCGGAGATGATTTTCCAGTCCATCCCATTGCTGCGCCCGATCAGAAAAGGCGGAATCGCGACGAAACCCACATCGACATCGCCCGACAACATCGCTTCCCGAATCGCCGCCGTGTTGACCAAGCGTTTCCACTCGATCGAGTAACCTTGGAGTCCGGCGGATTCAAGCTCCGCTTCAAGAAAGCCTTTTGCGCGCATGATATCGAGCGGAGCATAACCGAGACCGAATTGCTCCGCCAAAGCGATTCGCTTCGGGCGGTTCGCCGCACAAGATGTCAGCACCAATGCAAGCAACAGCAAAGGGAGCGCAATCGAAAGGAAGCGAAAGCGCATCGTCGATTTACAAGGACAAAGGGGTTCGACTTTCATATCCCTCCCACGATTCAGCGCCGAGAGCGCGGTACCAAGCGACGGTTTCGCGGAGACCGTCCTGCAGAGCGGTCGCAGGCCGCCAGCCGAGCCGGGTCCGAATCTTGCTCGAATCGATCGCATATTGTCGATCATGCCCGAGGCGATCCGTCACCGCGTGCATCCCGCTCCCGTCCGCA
>JAUMWO010000025.1 GCA_030529605.1 Bacillota bacterium
CAAAGTCATCGCCAAATTGGGTTTGACCGTATCTTCCAGCCCGTCGATCGCAAAGGACAACAAGCCGCTGACAGGAGCAAATACCGTCAGCCTCTGATTGGGCAGCAGGCGTTCCCCGATCGTTTTCTCGCGAAAACTGATCTGATTTCTCGCCAAAAACTGATGATCGCTTCGCATCTTCTCATGCGCATCCATCAGCAGATGAAATTCCTCCTTCTCCACCGATGCACCGTAGTAATCGCCTTTGCGAATCAACGCGAGAATCCGGTCTCTCTTTTGCTGCAATTCATACTCGTTGCGTTCATAGTCCAAAGCGACCTTCGCCGTCTCTCCCGAGAGTTGACCTTGCTCCGGAATGATGGTGGCCTCCTGTTCCTGCGCCGTCGAATCGTTAAAAATTTCCATGATCGGGTCATTGCGTTCGACCAGTTCTCCCGATTCGACAAAATAGGCAAGGCTCCCGTTCGCATTGGTTTGGATGATCATCTCATTGCGAATCACGACCGCCGGATGTTCCCCGGACAAATCGAGTTCACCGAAGGTGAGCACCATCGTCTTGTCCTGCTCGTCGATTTTTTGAAACAAAAAGGCGATCCCCCAACCGATCCCACCGAGCAAAAGGAAGAGGATCAACAACATGATGCCGATTCGGCGCTTGCTGTAACGGTATTTCCTTGCCATGCTATGCCTTCGGCGCACAGTCCGTCTCATGCTTTTTGTCGCGACGCATCAGTTCTGCCAGCGCATCCGCGGCATTTCTGCCTTCGTAAAGTACCCGGTACAGTTCGCGTGTGATCGGCATTTCGACATCATAGGCCGATAGGATGTCATTGACGGCTTTGCAAGTGTAAGCGCCCTCGACCACCATGCCGATGGAACGCACCGATTCGTCGAGCGTCTTGCCGCTCCCGATCAAGATCCCGGCTCTTCGATTGCGGGAATGCATCGACATGCATGTCACGATGAGGTCGCCGACCCCCGCAAGCCCCGCAAAGGTCTCTCGACGCGCTCCCATCTCCAATCCGAGCTTGGTAATCTCATGAATCCCTCTCGTGATCAGCGCCGCCTTCGCGTTGTCTCCAAAACCGAGACCATCGACGATCCCTGCGGCAAGAGCGATGATGTTCTTGAGTGCTCCCGAGATCTCGACTCCGACGACATCGTCATTCGTGTAGACGCGAAAATACGAGTTGGAAAACAAATCCTGAATCGTCTTGGCGATCTCGAGATCCTCTGCTGCCGCTACCACAGCGGTCGGGAAGCATTTGCCGACCTCCTCGGCGTGAGATGGACCCGATAGGCAGCAAAAACGCGCATGCGGGGTCATTTCATGGACGATCTGTGAAATTGTTCGACCGGTCTGCATCTCGAGACCCTTGGAAACATTGACCAAGATCACGGAAGGATCGATCTCTCCCGCTTCGACCATATCCTGATATACCCGGCGAAGCTGTTGCGTGGGAATCGCCAAAACGGCGACCTCCGCTCCTCGCAGCGCTTTGGCACGATCTGTCATGAATTCGATCGTGGCCGGCAGGGCGACCCCCGGAAGATATTTTTTGTTCTCGTGATCGCGGCGAAGCGCGGCGATCAATTCCGGATCGCGCGCCCAAGCACTCACTTGGTGTCCATTTTCTGCAAGCACTTTGCTGAGTGCTGTCCCCCAGCTTCCCATCGCCAATACCGCAACGTTCATGAATCCCTCCGCTTATTTTTCCGTTCGTTCTTTCACTTTAAAGACGATCGGGGTTCCATCGAAGTTAAAATTCTTGCGCAGCTGATTCTCCAGATAGCGCATGTACGAAAAATGTGCCAATTCCTTGTCGTTGACGACAAACACGAATTCCGGCGGGCGCACTCCGACCTGTGTCGCATAGAGGATCTTGAGACGCTTGCCTTTATCCGACGGCACTTGGTTGAGAGCGATCGCTTCGTTGATGACATCGTTCAAAATCCCCGTTGAAATGCGAAGCGATGCATTTTCGTACACTTCTGTCGCCGTTTCGAGCAGCATGTTGATGCGCTGACCGGTCAGTGCCGACACAAAGAGCACTTTCGCATACTGCATAAACGGGAACTCTTCGCGAATCGAACGCGTGAATTCGTTGAAGGTATGGTTGTCCTTCTCGATCAAATCCCATTTGTTCACCACGAAAACCGTAGGTTTTCCCGCATCATGCGCGAGACCGGCGACTTTTTTGTCCTGTTCGGTGATCCCTTCCTGCGCGTCGATGATGACGAAGCAGACATCCGCCCGCTCCACCGCCGTCATCGCCCGAAGCACGGAGTATTTCTCGATGTTGTCGTTGATCCGGGATCTTCGGCGGATTCCCGCCGTATCGATCAACACATAATTGCGGTCTTTGTATGCGAAGGGTGTATCGATCGCGTCACGCGTGGTGCCGGCGATGTCCGAGACGATGACTCGCTTTTCACCGATGATGCGATTGACCAGGGAGGATTTCCCGGCATTCGGTTTGCCGATCAAAGCGATCTTGATCACATCCTCATTTTCCTCGAGAAATTCGGCCTCCGGAAAATTCGAAACGACTTCGTCCAGAAGATCACCGATGCCCATCATGTTGACCGAAGAAATCATCAGCGGTTCGCCCAGCCCTAGGTCGTAATAGTCATAATAATGCGCCGGCTGTTTGTACTGATCAATTTTATTGAGCACGAGCAACACCGGCTTTTTGGCGATGCGAAGCATCTGAGCGATCTCCTCGTCCGCCGCGGTATAGCTCGATTTGCCGTCGGTCAGAAAAACGATCACATCCGCCGTATCGATCGCGATCTGCGCCTGATCCCGCATCTGCGACAAAATGATGTCCTTGGATGTCGGCTCGATCCCCCCCGTATCGATCAATACAAAAGGATGCGTCAACCACTCGCATTCCGCATAAATCCGGTCGCGCGTCACGCCCGGGCTGTCCTCGACGATCGAGATCCGAGCGCCGGCAATCTTGTTGAACAATGTGGATTTGCCGACATTCGGTCGACCCACGATCGCTACAATCGGTTTTCTATGCATACAGTCTCCTAATCCCTTCTACGACATCCACACCGGAACATCGAATCTTTTCGGCTCGAATCCCCAAGGTCTCCCCGATCTGTTGTAAACTCCAGTCATCCAGCAAAGTATCCTCACCGGATCGGAACATATTCTCCGGCAACCACAGCCGATCAAAATGCTCGATCTCTTCGCCGTACTCGTCCCGCACCGTCTGAATGATATCCTTTCCCGTGAGCAGACCGGAAACGGTGATGGTCCTCCCAAAGAAGTCATTCTCGACACGGAGCACCGTAATCTCCGGATAATTGCCGAGCGCCTCCTTGAGAAATGGATAATTGGAAACTCCGGTAACAGCGAGAATGCGTTTGCGCGATTCCGGTTTCGGGATCGCCTCATAACCCGAAAGCTCGCGTTTCATCTCCTCGCTCAGCTTCCGCACCATCCCGATGCCGTCTTCGTATTGCACATAGCCCTCATAGGCTTCTTCCGGCGGAAAATCGACTTCCGCCTTGATGTAGATTTCATCGGCGAGAAAAACCCAACGGGTTCCATAACGCTGTAAAAACAATTCCTGCATCCGATGTACCTGCTCGATCAAATGGCGCGACTCCTCGCGCGTCATCAGACGCAGATCGGCGAGACCGTCACGGTATTTGGTCAAACCCACCGGGACGACGGCAATGGAAGCAACGGTGGGATGAAGCGATTCGAGGTCGCGGATCGTACGCTCCAGCTCGGCACCGTCATTGTATCCCGGGCAAAGCACGATCTGCGCATGCACGGTCAAACCCGCTTCATAAAATCGCCGAAGGCGCGGCATCAACTTGCCGGCAAAGCGGTTGCCCAGCATGCGACACCGAAGCTCCGGGTTGGTCGTATGAACCGAGACATTGATCGGGGAAATCCGATAACGGACAATTCGGTCGATGTCTGCCTCGCTCATATTGGTCAAGGTAACAAAATTTCCCTGCAGAAACGAAAGCCGCGAGTCGTCGTCTTTAAAATATAAAGTCGAACGCATTCCCTGCGGCAGTTGATCGATGAAGCAAAAAACGCATTTGTTGGAACAGGATTTGGCCGCACCGAGGATCCCGTCGACAAATTCGATGCCGAGCGGTTCATCAAAATCCTTTTCGATCTCGAGTTCCCACCGCGCACCATCCGGTTTTTCGACCTCGAGCACGAGGAATTCGTCCTCTGAGAGATAGTAGTAGTCGATGATGTCCGAAATCCGTTGTCCATTGATCGCCAGCAAGACATCTCCCGGTTCAATCTCCATTTCTTCCGCAATGGAGCCGCTTTCTACGGCACGAATCAACGGACGGTTGTGGAGGACGACGGGCAATTCATATTTTTGTGTTTCGTTCATATCTCTTCTTTTGAAAAAAGTAAGCCTTGTAGGCTTACTTTGCTCTATTCGTTGCGGTTGCTGTTGTCATGTCGCTCGCGTACGATGCGATCGAGCTCCGATTTGAAGGAATCGAGGTCTTTGAACTCCTTGTACACCGATGCAAATCGAACATATGCGACTTCATCGATATCCTTGAGACCTTGCATCACCTGCTCCCCGAGAAAACCGGAGGACACTTCCTTCTCCATCCCGCCTGCCATTCGCGCTTCGATGCGATCGACCAGACGCTCCATCTGTTCGAGGGTCACCGGACGCTTCTCGCAAGCCCGAATGATCCCGTTGAGGATCTTGCTCCTGTTGTACTGCTCTCTTGTTCCATTTTTCTTGACGATCACCGTCGGCGTTTCTTCGATCTTTTCGTAGGTCGTGATTCGCTGACCGCAAGTGACACACTCTCGTCGTCTCCGAATCACATACCCGTCTTCGGTCGGTCTCGAGTCGATCACCTTGGAGTCCGCACTGCTGCAAAATGGACATCTCATACAGGGGCCTCTTATCGATCAAAATCCCGCGGCAAGGAAAGCGGCGGCGTCGTGCGTCCGGTTTCGCGACGCGAAGTCTCTCGCGGCTGGGTGTTGCCGCGGATGTAACGCCGCGAAGCATAAGCCGATGCATCCGCATTCGGATCTTCCTGTCGAGGCGCTTCCGGATCACGCGGTTTCAATCGCTCCGTTTTCGGAGGCTCGACCGGATGCTCCGGCATGCCGGTCGCGATCAAAGTCACACGAACTTCGTCGTCCAGATCCGGATCGACATTTTTGCCATGGATGACATCCGGGAACGTGACGCCATCGATGCTGCAGGCCGCTTCGATCGCTTCTCCCATCTTGATGTATTCGTAATCGCTGAGTTGCGTGGATGCGCTGACATTGCAGAGCACGTATTTCGCGCCGCGGATGGAGGTGTTGGTGAGTGGAGAATCCATCGCGTTCTTGAGAGCGCGAAGTCCGATCTCCTTACCTCCTTTGGCGCTGCCCAGCGCGATATGGGCGATCCCTTGGTCGCTCAGCACGGTCTGCAGGTCCGCAAAGTCCGTATTGACGACGCTACCAAAGCCCAGAACCGTCTCGGCGATGCCTTCGATGCTCTGGTGGAGCGGCTCATCCGCCATCTCCCAGATATTGAGAGTCGTATCGCCCGCTTCGAGGCGCTCGACAATTTCCGTCAATTTCGAGTTGTCGACGACGACGAGCGCATCGACATGCTTTCGGAGTTCTTCGACTCCGGCGCGTGCTTTCTCATGGCGTCCCCGTTCAAAACTGAATGGCGTGGAAACCACGGCAATGACCAGAATGTTTCGTTCCTTGGCGAGTTTTGCGATCACCGGAGAAGCCCCCGTGCCCGTACCGCCGCCCATACCGGCCGTGATAAAGAGCAGATCGACTCCTTCCAACGCGGCTCTCAGGTCGCTCTCGCTCTCCTCAGCGGCTTTCTTTGCGACCTCCGGCTTGGATCCCGCTCCGAGTCCTCTCTGCCCGAGAAGAATTCGGCGATCGACACCCGAATAATTCAACGCTTGGCGGTCGGTATTGACCGCAACATATTGAATCCGATCCAGTCGAACTCCGGCTGCCGCGATACGGCGAACAACCGAGTTTCCTGCGCCGCCGACTCCCATCACCATCATCCGAACGCCGCTGTCGTTGCCATTTTCGATATCCATCAATTTGTCATCAGAATTCTTTACTTCAAACTTGTTCGCCATGTCATCCTCCAGCCTATCATGAGCGAGCCTTTACGCCCAAATACACTACATATAGTATAACGAATTTTTATGCAAATACAACTCTTTTCGAATCGAAACTATTTGTTCTTTCGGGAGCTGAGGCGCTCCAGAACTCCGAGACGCACCAATGCGATGTTGTTGAACAAACGGGTACCGAAGACGAAGATCGCCGCGTAATACATTGGAACTCCGAGCTTGTCGCCCAGATAAGACAGCAAGATCGCCAAGGACGCATTGATGAAAAAGCCGGATACGAAGATCGCCGCGTCAAATTTCTCTTCGAAGCTTGCCTTGATCGCCCCCGCGATCGAATCGATCGCCGCGAGAATGCCGACCGAAAAATACAAGGAAGAAATGGTCGTGAACTGGAACGGGAACCAAAGCCCCAGCAAAACTCCCAACACCAAACAAATCAATACTATGATCATCTTTCCCTCTCAATCGGCGGAATCACGACGCTGATCGCCGTATTCGCCTCGATTTGAACTCCGTATCCTCGGAGAATCTCCGAAAAACTCTCCGGTTCGTTGATTGCCGCTTCCAGAAACTTTCGGTCGCCGATCGCCTTGATGATATAAGGCGGGGCGAACACTTCGTCGTTGATGCGAATCGTCGGACCGGTGCAATAGATGCGCGATTCCTGGAACAGAATCCGCTGGTTGTTGATCGAGATCGCTTCCGCTCCGGCATTGCGCAGATCGTCGACGATGGAACGCACATCGAGATCGTGAACCAACAGGTTGTTGGGGTTCTCATCGGCGCCGAGCTCGCGGCTTCCGTCGGTCACAAATACGATGATCCCGGGGCCTTCCAGCGCAGTCGCTCCGGAGATCATCTTGGCGTACTCGACCTCGGTCGTGATGAGATCCTCATATTGAAGCCGGATGTCTTCGAATGCCAGATTGACGCTCTCAAGCTGCTCCACCAATGCGGCGCGCTTGACCTTCAGCTGCTCGATCTCGTTTTTGATGGTGTCGATTTCCACGGTGATCGCGTAGCGCTCTTTGAGCCCGACATATTTTCGAGCCGGATCGACGACATGGAACAACAGGCCGAACATAAAACCCAGCAACAGAAACAGGACGGCGTATTCCCTCTTCTTCATTTGACGACGCTCGCATATCGGAAGCGGATCACGCCGGAGAACGGCTGAATCTCGATGAGCGGCTTCTTGCTCGTCTCGACGAGGAATCCTTGCTTACGGATGTTTTCCAGGATGCCGAAGCGCTGATTGATCGCGGCTTCCAAGGTATCTGCCGAACCGATCACGCGGATGACATAGGGCGTCGACAGCGGGATGAGGTTGACATTGAGTTGGTTGCCCGCGACGCGGATCTCCGAATTGTTGACCAAGCGCTGATCGTTGATGGAGATCGCCTCCGCTCCGGACGCGTAAAGCTCATTGACCAACTCGAGGACCATGCGGTAATTGTACGCGAGCAATTTGCTCGCTCCCACTGCCGGCTCGCTCGGCGGATCGCTGAGTGTCACGATGATCCCTTCCCCCGAGACCTTGGTCATACCGGCGAATGCCTTGTATCGGTTGAGGTCGTCGGTCAGGTTTTTGACGAGAACCGAATCCTGCGATGCCGAGTTTTTGATCTCGTCAAGCTGCGCCTCGAGGCTTCGGTTTTCTTCTTGAAGCGCTCGTTTCTCTTCTTTCAGTGTCGCAAGCTCCGTCATCAGGTTTTCCGTCTTGCCGGGATCGCGCAGATGGGTGTCCTGGTAGAACTTGTACTGAAAGGAAATGACTACACCGAGGATCAGGCAGGCAAGCCCGATCCAGATCGCATCTTTCTTTTTCATATTATCCTTCTTCAAATGGTCTAAAAATCGGCGCCCCGTCACCGCTGATGTCGATGACGCCGGAAGCGGCACCTTTGCGCTTCAAGTCCTGAAAGATCGTGTGAAATGCGTTAAACCGCTCCTCCGTATTGACGCCGGTCCCGAAATTGACCGTGATTCCGTCGATGCGGAATCGGATCTCGCCTTTGGCACATCGGATGACATCCTCCGCTTGAAGCCCTGCCAGTCGAAACAACTTGACAAAATTGATCGCATTGCGAAGCACATAGTTGCCTTCGACTTCGAGTCTCTGCCCCGCTGCGAAGGAATGAAAAGGCAGTCCTTCGACGCGATAGCCCGGGAAATCTTCGGACACCGTCGTCAGGACGACCATATTATCGTCCACGGACAGGAGGATGTCGAGATGCCGGACGCAGACTATATGCTCCCGGTACGTGATGTCGAAGAGGATTTCGTTGGGGAACCGCGATTCCGCACGCGCAGAAAGTACATAAGGATGCTGCTGGAGCCCGAGCTCCGCATCACGCAGGTTGACTTCGAAGAACGGCGTGCCGATCGCGACACCCGAATACAGCTCGATGGAATCCAAGTCCATATGCTCGCTTTCGTTGTATCGGATCGTGCGAATATGAAGGAGATCCGTGTATCGATACACGTAGACCGCCCCGCCTACTACAAGAAGAAGTCCGATCAGGATTAAAAGAAGTACAATCAGTCTTTTCACGATGAACCGATCCATGTCGACAATTCGCGCTCGATGACGTCCAATGCTTTCGGAGCCTGCAAACGAGTGAGCGCGCGTTTCATATCGGAAAGTTTTTCTTTATTATGATACAAATCCGCGATGATCTCAAGGAGTTTGTAGGACGGCAACTTGTTCTCGTCAAAGAGTAATGCACCTCCCGTCGATGCGAGATATTCGGCATTGGGCCGCTGATGATCTCCGGCGACATTCGGCGAAGGGATGACGATCGCAGGCACCGCTGCGGCGACGATCTCAAATACGGTCGAACTTCCGGCTCGGCAAATCACCAGACTCGCTTGTTCCAGCTTATCCGTCATGTCATTGATATACGGGACGGCTTCAAATTGCGGGTGTTTCGAAAGATCGTTGCTCTCCACCCACCTGTCAAAGTTCTTGACTCCGGTCGACAAGAGCAATTCTAGCCCTTCCAGCTGTGCGAGCTGCGGCAGGATCTCAGCGATCGAGCTGTTTAAGTAAGCGGCGCCGTTGCTTCCGCCGAATACCAAAATGCGAAAGCGGCTGCGGTTTCTCTCTTCGAAAATTTCCATCGGAATGCGCTCTGGCTGATGGAGCAAAGGAAGACCCGTCACGATGCATTTGTGCCGCGCGCCTGCCGGAAAAAACTTGATCGACTCCTCAAAGGTCAAGAAGATCTTTTTGACAAAGCGGGCAAGAAAGCGATTGGTAATGCCCGGGTGTATGTTCTGCTCCTCGATGAAGGTCGGCACGCCACAGGTCCAAGCCGCCAAACACATCGCCATCGAGACATAACCGCCCGTTCCGATGACAAAATCGGGCTTTTCTTTGCGGACGATTTTCCGACAATGCCAGACGGCTGCCAGAATCTTGAGTACCGCTTTGATGGTGACAAACGAGAATTTGAGCGAAGGGGTCGTCAAATCCAGACCGTAGAATCGGAGTCCGCTCTGCGTGACAATGCGCTCGTCCATGCTGCCCGGAGCGCCGGAACCGACATAGAGGATCTCACCTCCGGATTCGATCAGACGCTTGGCGATCGAGAGCGCCGGGTTGATATGTCCCGCCGTACCCCCACCGGTTACAATCGCTCGAAATTCTTTTCGCTTACTCATAGTTCACCTTATCGATCTTTTCCTTTTCCTTGACGCGATGCCGCGCAATGTTTTGCACGATGCCCAGCAAGCCCATAAACACGATCGTCGACGAGCCGCCGTAGCTGATCAGAGGCAATGTGACTCCGGTGGTCGGTACCAGATAGGTCACGACCGCGTAATTGAGGACCACATGGATCGTCATCAACGCCGCCACTCCACCTGCCACCATAGCCGAGAATCGATCGGGAGCATCAAACGCGATCTTGATGCACCGATAAATCAACACCGAATAGAGAATCAAAATGCCGACGGTGCCGATCATCCCGAATTCTTCGCCGGTCGGAGCCAAGATAAAGTCATTGTGCGGATCCGGTACATAAAGCTTGTTCTGTAGACTGTTGCCCAGACCGACCCCCCAGACTCGACCTAGACCGAGCGCGATCAAAGACTGCATGACCTGATACTCTCCACCCGTCGGATCCGCATTTTGATTTTGGTACGCCGTCAACCGTTCACGCGAGTACTCTTGGGAGAAGGAAAGAATAAAGAAGGCCGCTCCTCCTGCCCCGATTATCGAACCGAGATACCAGATCGGAGCTCCTCCGATGAACAGGATTGCCCCCGACAGCGCAGCCGTGACGGCCGCTGTGGATTTGTTGGGCTGAAGAAAGATGAGTCCGACGATGATGGCGATCGGGATGGAGACGATGAGATAGTACTTGACCTTGTCGACCAATGTCTTGGGATTGCGATCCTTACGTGCCAAATAGGCGCTGATGTATAGAATCAAGCCCGCCTTCGCAAATTCCGACGGCTGAATCTGAAAGCCGAACAGGTCGAACCATCGCCTCGTCTCCCGAATCTCGGAGCCGGCGAAGAGCGGATAGATCAAGATCGCGATGCAGACAAGCAAAATGACGAAGGAAAATCGCTGGAACACCTTGTATGAGATCCGAGAAACGACATACATTCCGACCAAGCCGATCGTATGCCACATGATGGTTTGTTCAAAAAACTTGTTGCGATTATCGAAGAGCTCGAGCGCCGAATACGAGCTCGCGGAAGAGATCATCACAAGCCCGACCGCCAAAAGCATCAGGGTCGCGATGAGCAACGGATAGTCCAAGCGTTTTTTAATCAAGTTTTCGAACAAGCTCTTTAAACTCCTCTCCACGCTTCATATAATTTTCGTACATCCCCCAGCTTGCGCAGGCCGGCGAAAGTAAGACGATGCTGCGGCCGCCCTTCCACGCGTTGCTGCCCTGTTCGACCGCAAAGTCGTAAGCGCTCTGAACCGCCGCTCGCATATCCATACAAATGCGCACCTTGTCATAACCGACCGCAACCGCCGCATCGCGCAATCGAACCGCGGTGGCGCCGAGCAGACTGAGCGATGCGATCTTCCCCCGACCGAACAGCAACATCGGATGAAAATCGGCAGAACGCTCGAAACCGCCTGCGATCAGATGGATCGGATCCTCGAAGGAATCGATCGCCTTGATGGTCGAATCCGGATTGGTGCCCTTGGAATCGTTGAAAAAATCGATGCGGAAGCTGCCTCCCGTCAACGCGCTTCGTTCGATGGTCCGCACATACTCGATCCGATGCTCCACTGCTTGGAATTCCAAGATCGCAGCACGAATCTGATCGACCGGAACTCCGTAAAGATAGGTCATCAGGACGGCGGCTAACACATTCTCGATGTTGTGCTTCCCAACGAGCGGGATTTCAGAGACTTTGCAAATATAGTCCTGAAAACAATAGATCGCGTCCCCCCGAACGAAGGCGCCGTGAACCTCGCGCAGTCTCGAAAAGTAAGTTACACGCTGATCGCCCCAAGTCATCGCACTCAAAATCGGATCGTCCGCGTTCAAAACCACCGTTTCAGACAGCGTGCCCAGTTTTTTCTTGAGCGCCACATAGGTCTCCATATCACCATGGCGATCGAGATGATCCGGAGTGATGTTGAGAATCGCCGCGATCTTGCAGCGGAACTCGTGCATCGTTTCGAGCTGAAAGGAGGAGATCTCGGCCACGAGCACGGCATCTTGAGTCGATGCCGCCATCGTCGTCGCCGGAATCCCGATGTTGCCGCAGACTTCAGCTTTCGGATTGTGACGCTTCATGATCTCGCCGACGAGTGAAGTGGTCGTCGTCTTGCCATTGGTTCCCGTGATCGCGAGGAAGGCGGAGTTGGTCAGGAAATAAGCCAGCTCGATTTCACCGATCAGCGGGATGGAAGCTTCGCTAAAATACTTCGCAAAATCCGAATCGAGCGGCACTCCGGGACTGATCACCGCCGAATCCAATCGGATCGGTGCCCCGCCGGCATCCGACAGCTCTCCATTCGCCGGGATTTCGCAAAACACCGCTTCAAAGAGATCCGGGCGCTGTACGGGCTTCTTGTCGAAGCCGTAGAGCGAGATACCGTAAGTCTTGAGCACTTCGGCCACAGCGATTCCCGATGTAGCAAGCCCGATGACGGCAACCTTGGTACCAATTTGATTCACGATCGACATAGGTCCCCCTAAACGCTGAGCTTCCAAATAATGAATGAAATCAAGCAAGTGATCAGGGTAACCGCACTGAACACGCTCACAATTTTGATTTCCGTCCAACCGCTCAATTCAAAATGGTGATGAATCGGCGCCATTTTAAAAATGCGTTTCTTTGTTCGTTTGTAGTAGCTCACCTGCATCAGCACGGAAAGATTTTCGACCACATAGACGATGCCGAAGATCGGTATGAACAAGGGAATCCCGAGCATCAGCGACACCGCACCGATGTACCCGCCGAGCGCCAGTGAGCCCGTATCCCCCATGATGACTTTCGCGGGATACCAGTTGTATGCGAGGAATGCAATCAAGGATGTCGCGAGAATCAGCGAAAACTCGAAGAGTCCGATCGCACCGGTTTGCATCGCGATCACTGCACCCAAGGCTACCACGATCACGGTCACGCTGGTCGCCAGACCATCCGCTCCGTCGGTGAGATTGACGGCATTGGTGATCGAAATGTACATGATAAACGCGAGCGGAAGAAAGAGCCATCCGAAATCGATCGCCTTCCAAAACGGCACCACGACCACACTCGACATCGTATAGGCCCAGAAGGACAGGAGGCCGGCGACCAGAAATTGAAGCAAAAGCTTTTGTTTGCTCGTGAGGCCTTCGTTTTGCTTGCGCACGATCTTGAGGTAGTCGTCAAGGAAACCGATGGCCGAAAAGGCCACGATGGACACCAGGACATAAAGTACCGCGGGATCCTGCCATAGACTCCAAATCAGAACCGATACCAAGGTGGTCGCCAAAAAGATCAGCCCGCCGATCGTCGGAGTTCCTTGTTTTACCTTATGCGATTCGAGCCCCTCTTCCCGCACATTTTGACCGTATTTGAGGCGATGAAGAAGCCGAATCCCGATTCGGCCGAGCACCAGTCCGACAATCCATGTCACGAAGACCATGATAAAAATCTGCATTACAGTCCCTCTTTTAGTTTGAGTATGATCAAGGCTCCTTCCGGAACCGGCACTCCCGCGATCGGAAATTGCTCTTCGACGACTCGAGTGTCCAATTGTTGCTCCATATCAGCCGACAATCGAAGGCCGGAGGCCTTCATGGTTTCCCGCGCTTCCGCCAAGGTCATACCGACAACATTCGGTACGATCACGGTTTCGCGATCCGTGCTTGCAGCGGACAGCGCCTCATATCGGAACAAGTCTTCCAGTATCCGATCCGCGAATTGGACGGCCACCCGGTGGCCATGCGTCCGGATATCCGGTTCGTCGAGTAAAATCAGAAGAGCGTATTTCGGTTGGTCGATCGGAGCAAACACCACGAAGGAAGAGATGACTTGATCGTCGCGGTATTCGCCGTCGACGAATTTCACCGAAGTCCCTGTTTTGCCCCCCAGAGCGACTCCTTCTACTTCGAGAGTCGGATTCAGGTGATTCGCCATCGCTCGGAGCATCGACTTGACCGTCTCGACCGTCTCCCGCTCAAAAACGCGTTCCCGATTGGGAAGCGGCGGATACTCCGAACGCCCGTCGGGGTACCGGATCTCCTTGAGGAAATGCGGATGCACACGATACCCGCCGTTGACCGTGCTCGACAGCGCAGAAACCACTTGCAGCATGTTGACACCGATGGTGTGACCGTAAGACATAGTAGCAAGCTCGACATCGCGCAATCCTCCGACATCGAGATAATTGGGCATGGACTCCGCCGGCAAATCGACGCCGCTCTGCGAAAAGAGTCCGACCCGATCAAAGTACTGATACAGTCGCTCCTTACCGATGCGTTGACCAATGTCGATATAAGCGACATTGCATGAATTGACGAAGGCCGTCGTCAAATCTTGATGACCATGTCCCACCGGATACGAAAAACATCGCAGTTGCTCGCCGGTCACCCGAGTCGAGCCTTCGCAGTAGAACGAAGAATTGAGATTGACGAGACCTTCATTGACCGCGATCGCCGAAATCAAGGTTTTCATCGTCGACCCCGGTTCGTATATGTTGCTGACGATCGGGTTGTTCCACACGCGTGTGAAATAATAATCCGTCTGTTCCTGATCCGAAAGTTGATCCCAGTTGTCGGGCAGGACAGCGTCATCCAAGTCGAAGGGGCGGTTGAGGTCAAAAGTCGGCGAATTCGCCATAGCATAAACTTCGCCGGAATTGACATCGATCAAGACGGCCGCCGCACTCTTGGCACCGGTCTCATGCACCGCTTCTTCCAACCGTTGCTCGACAAAGTATTGAAATTGCGGATGAAGCGTAAGCACCACGTCTGCGCCATGCCGCGGCTCTCTTCTCTCGTGGATTCCATAGGGCAAAGGTTTGCCATGGACAT
>JAUMWO010000026.1:0-6342 GCA_030529605.1 Bacillota bacterium
GTCTGAGGTCTCCAACTCGTTTGGAGAGCTTTTTCTTTTCTATCTCTGTCGCAACTGTTTAACGCACCGGAAGGCTCTTTCAGTATTTTGAAATTTAAGTTTTAATCCCACGAATTTAGTGTATAATATTAACCATACTCTAATATCATATTACAAGGAGGGTTACTTGCTTCATCGATTTCTTCTGTTGGTTTTGATTTCTGCGCTTGCTTTGTCCAGCTATGGTTGCCAGAATCCCATTTCTGGTATGTCAATTTCCCCCGAAACCTCATCCAACAACTCCGTTGACTCCGCTTCTTTAAATCCTTTTAACAACTCACAGGAGTCCTATTATATTCAATTCCCGAAGTCTGACTTCGATTATAACAAAATTTGCCCTGACGTTTTTTCCGACGTCCTGGATTATCTCCGGTTTTATGCTGAATTTTATTTAAGTGGTGATCATTCTGATGAAAAGTATCATGCTGCTTTACAAAAAAAATATGGTTCTTCCTACCAAGAAGCGAAGCATATTTATGCGAGGCTACATCTTTTAGCTGCTGAAGTACTAAAAAATAAGTATATCCCAATCCAACTGGAAGATCCGTACTTTGCCGAAAATGTTTCAGCTTATATCAAGTTCAGCTTGCGTGACATCAATTTGGATGGTCACCCTGAATTAATCCTTTCTGGCGGCGAAGGCGATCTAAGCGGTTCAATCTTAGCTATTTACTCCATTCACAAAAATGGGTATTCTCACCTCTATACCCCATCCAGTTTTGCCTACTTAAAATCCAACAATATACTCGTAAACTATCTGTATCAAAGCGATGACTACAAAACAAAAGAAGCTGAGTTTTTCAACTTTGCCAAAAAACCTAACGAAGTAGTTCCTGAACTGTATATCAAAACGCAAAAATCTGACTCAGACAACCGGCTTTATGTCACTTTAGCTAAAACATCAGATGAAAGCGTACTCTCGGACTCCTTCATCGCAGACGATTTTGAAACCGATTTATATGGACGTTCGTATTATTCCAGCGATGCCTCAAGCGTTGATTATGTGAGAGTCCATGAAATCGTATGGGAAGAGATTGTAAAGTTCAACGGTTACGATCACGATATAAATAATTTCGTAAAACTGACAGAAAAGGTCGTCAACAAGCCTTACTTAAAGAAAGTATATTCTAAGCCTCTGAATCAAATCTACGAATTTCTAAAACTCTATGACTCGCAAGGATCAAAAATAGATCGCGATGTAGCGCCATACAAAGGAATCATTAATACCCTGAACAACTTAACCGAAAACAAGACCGACAAGAGCAGAACCGTGTTTGAATACATAGGATACGCTTTTTATGATGTCACAGGCGACGATACACCGGAACTCATCATCCTCAATTCACCATATGGATTGACTTCTTCGGCAACAGTGGAAGCAATCTATGCAATTAATGGTGATACTCCTACACTTATCTATGAAAGTTATGACAATAACGACGAGGTGTCTAAGTGTTATTCCTATTTCGGTAGAAGGGAGGGAAAAATTGAACACCTTTTCAATTACAAACAATATGCCGATGGCAGAGAGTCGAACGGTCGTTATTACGTTGATTCTGATATACGCTTAGCTGAATTAAGCTTCAAAGTTTCTTCCAAGGAGAACGATTGGGATTACATATACCGTAATCCTATCGGTGAATATGTGATCGACCCAAGTTATAACAAAGACGGTACCATTCTTGAACGAGGCCAATCTTTTTATAATACCACTACCTACTCTACACCAGTTGTTTTCTACTGTGATCTATTCTCTGAACATGACTTTTAAAACGTAGTCTACTTGAATCATTATATAAGAGGATCATTTATGAAACATTACTGTCGACGATTGATACTGATAGCGCTGGTTGGTGCACTCATTTTGAGTCTATCTGGGTGTACGAACCCGCGTACCGGAAATGCCCCGGACAGCTACTATGTGACACTTCCCGAATCCCAGTACGATCTTGAAATAATATACTCAGAACCAATTGATGATATTGTAGAGCTCTTACATTTGGTGACAAAGTATTTGATAGAAAGCAAAGGGAATCCTAAATATCCATCCTTGGAAGAAATGATGAAAAAGAAGTATGGCAGGTCAGCTGAAAAAGTGAAGAAGAACTATAACGCGATAGTTAGTGCAGTACATGGTTTTGATAGTTATTACTATAAAAATTTTGGTATTGGTCATTATGAAGATTTCCATCCGGACCCTGAGCATTTTTTTGCAACGCTTCAAGCTAGTGTTTATATCACATTTATGGATATTAACGATGATGGAGCACACGAAATGATTGTCCATACTGGAGAGAAAATACTAGCGATATACTCTACGAACGGTTTCGTTTACTCTCCGGAAACAAGAGGTACACATGTATATTACCATTACGGAGTTGGAAAGTTAATTTACCTCTCTGATGGAAGATTCATTGAAACAAATTTTTACGAAGAGAAAAATTCTGAAGACAAAAAAGTGGAATATAAATACTACGCAATCCTGAATCTAAAGAAAGACTTCCCACGGATTTCATATGATGGGGTCTTTTTCGGACAAGAAACTCAAAAGAAAGATGAGTTCGCATATTATTATAATGAAACGGGGAGTACAGAAATTGACGAATCAAAACTGATTCCAATGACGGATAAGATGTTTCATGAACTCCGAGGAAGTGATACTCCATACAAATTTAAAATTTACAACATCGATTTGTATACCTTTTTGCATAGTGAAAGATTGGAAGTGGACATAGCCAAAGCAATCGTTCCAATTAAACCGTTGGTCAACAGACCATATTTAGAGAAACTATACTCAGATGTTCTAGATAAATTGTATGATTTTGTAAATTCATACAAAGAAAAAGGGAAGGATTTACAAGTAGAAGAGTATCCTTTTGATGCTATAAAAAGCTATTTTGATAATATAGCACATCAAAAACCAGACTTTTTTGAGCGATTAGGATATGCATTCGAAGATGTAACCAATGACGGACTCCCTGAGCTCTTAATACAATACACTAAACCACCTCACATTAGTCCACGCAGATTCAACCACAAATACTCACTTACGAATGGAAAACCGACTCTAATCCACCATCTCCCAGAGGGCGATTTCTATAGTGCTCTCTACGTAGGGGAAGGAAAATTCTTAGTTCGTAGCGGTGATGAGATGAGTATCTTTAGCCTAAGCAATCAAGAACCTTACATCACTTTGGAAGACTTCTACTTTGAGAGTTATGATGAAAACTCTGAACGATATACAGTTTACAAAAATAGAGTTGGAACTGTTTCAGTAGAAGATTCAGAAGCTTTGAATTGTTCCAGGATATTTAAAGTTGTCGATGATCTGTACGAGTACCAAAACTTCGCTTTCAGTCCTTTCTCTGAGTATAATAAATGAACTCAAACGAATAGGGGAGAGCAAAAACTCCGGTTGCAGTAGACGAAAGATAAACCGACTAACCAAGGCACTCACCCGGAGCATATTGTCCGCCGATGATCGTCCTTGCTTTGACGTGAGAGCATACCGACCTATTGCATCTGTTTTACCATAAAAACACCCGGAAGCGTTGATTTCACTAAAAATTAAGCGGAAAAAAAGTCGGTGTAGCGGAAAGCTACACCGACTGACTTTGCCTTCAGATAGTTTTTAATCATTCAATTTACAGACTTTTTGTGTACTCTCACTAAATCTCTTCCTTTTTTCTTCTTTCAATAAATTTTTCTAAACCGTTTGCAACCCATATTCTGCTATCCGATTCGTGATCCCACTTAAAAATATTGTTATCTATTTCGCCGTTTTTTCGAATGGAATATCCAAAGTAATCACCACATCCATTTTCGGCAAAAAATAGAAAAACATCAAGTGGCATAAAATCATCTAATTCTCTTAAAGATAAATTATCTCTTATAATCTGCTCAGTCGAAAGGAAAGTGGCACCGTCGCCGTTCACTTCCTTTAACAAAGCCTCCAGCTCTTCAGGAATCGTCAATTTTAACGATGAGCTTATGTTAAAGAGTTGAGTCTTAGTAGCTGGTGGATTTAGACTTGCAAAGGCATTATCTTTGTTTAACTCTAGAACTTTTGCTTTCCACATAATGAACCTCCATAAAACTGATACTGCTGAGTTGCCAATAATATGATCTGATTTTCATTTCAACCAACTTTCAATAGTTTGCCCACCATGTAGTCACAGTAGAGTGTACATTTTTGTGAAGTGGTATCAAATTTGAGTAAGCATGCGTTCCGCCATATGCACGAGGCTTTACATGGTGAATTTGAATATCATTCCAATTGAGAGCACTGCCATTATTGTAGGTATTTTGATACCAAGTTTTGTAAGCGTTTAATTGACTTGTTGTTAGTGTTCCTAATGGATTCGATACTTTAGTCCAAGTTGCAATTGGAGGTACAGCCATAGAAACATTACCGAAAGCATCAGTCAACTCAGGGTACCTTACCGCTTTTTTGTTAAACAATATATCGTAAGTACTGTAATACATGCTTTGACCGTTTAGCTGACCTTGCAAAGTTACATCCCAAAACTTGGTGGCTGTTGGAGTAAATGAAATAGTTTTGTAAAATGGCCAAGCCGGAACACTTGTAACTGTATTTTCTACCATTTTTGTGGACGCCGATGCATCACCCGCCCAAAGCTGAAATTTGAAATTTACAGAGTCAAAGGTTCCAACTCTCCATATCTTACCATATACGTTTCCTCCGGAACCATATATTTCAACATTAATATATCCTATAGAAGTTGGTGAAACACCAGACGTTTCAGGATATATTTTATAACTGTAACCATTTTCACTTTTCTTAGTTTCAACTATGCTTATGCCCTGTTTCGACTTATTGTCTTGCAAGTATCTAGACTCTGCTTGATTTTTAAAGTCACCCGATATGTCAGCTGCGAAAACGGTAAAACCAGCCAGTGAAATAAACATACATAATGACAGAATTACTGTCCAAATCTTTTTAAGACAGAATTTAGCCTTCATAATACTATCTCCTTCTGAAATAATTTGTTCTTACATAGATTCAAGCAGTTAAGCATATCATATTCTTTAGCCTTATTCTGAGATTTAAACTGTTGCACTAATAAATTGTATTATCGACATCCTAAGCGATGATTATCAATTCCAAGTAGCTAAGTATGTCTCAACATTAAAAGAATTATCTTATAGCAGCCCCTCCTTTCTTGTTAAGATCTTATCAAAAATACTCTTACAGAACAAATTAATTCTGTATATTTAGTTTTAAATGTAGTGAATAACAGACCGAGAACAAGCGGCTGGTAGCACTGAAGGATATCAGTCGCTTGTCCTCGGTCTGAGACCTATACTCGACAGCATAGGCCTTTTTACAATTTACTCGAAATGATATTCGCCGTCTCGGTAGTCGACGGTGATGCGATCCCCGGGAGCATATTGCCCCCCGATGATGGCGCGACCGATGCGCGTCTCAAGCGTCGCCTGGACAAAACGCTTGACCGGACGTGCCCCAAATGCCGGATCATAACTGTCCTTCGCCATCTGAGCGATCGCTTCCTCCGTCACTTCCAAAGTCATGTTGCGATCGGCAAGACGACTGCGCAGGCCGTTGAGCGTGAGTTTCACCACTCCCTTGATGGTCTCCATCGTCAGCGGTGTAAAGAGAACGATTTCGTCGATGCGGTTCAAGAGTTCCGGTTTGAAGGTCTGATGCATCATCGCCATCACGCGGTCGCGCACCTCCTCGGAGATGGTCTCGGCTCCCGAACTCGCATGATCGAGCAGCAACGCACTGCCGATGTTGGAGGTCATGATGACGACCGTGTTTTTGAAATCGACGACATGCCCTTGGCTGTCCGTCAGACGCCCGTCGTCCAAAATCTGGAGCATGATGTTGAAGACATCCGGATGCGCCTTTTCGATCTCGTCGAACAGGATGACGGAGTACGGACGTCGGCGCACCGCCTCCGTAAGCTGACCGCCCTGATCGTATCCGACATATCCCGGAGGCGCACCGATCAAACGCGACACGGCATGCTTTTCCATATACTCGGACATGTCGATGCGGATCATATTGCGTTCGTCGTCAAAGAGCGCTTCGCTCAGCGCCTTGGCAAGCTCCGTCTTACCGACTCCGGTCGGTCCGAGGAAGATAAAGGAACCGATCGGTTTTGTCGGATCTTTTAGCCCGGCACGCGCGCGGATGACGGCATCACTGACATAGCGGACCGCTTCGTCTTGTCCGATCACACGCCGATGCAGGATGCTCTCCATTTGAAGCAGCTTATCCCGCTCTTCTTCGACCAGTTTGGTCACCGGGATACCGGT
>JAUMWO010000026.1:6352-13804 GCA_030529605.1 Bacillota bacterium
ATACGATCTGCGCAATCTCTTCTTCGGTCACTTCTTCTTTGAGCAGCTGTTTTCCGCTTTGCGCCGTCGCCTGCTCCAGCTCCTTGTTGAGCCGGTCGAGTTCTCCATAACGTAGCTGTGCAAGCTTTTCCAGATCGTATTGGCGCTCCGCTTCTTCGATTTTATACTTGACCTCTTCGATTTCTTTTTTGATCTGCTTTTCGCGATCGATGCTGCTCTTCTCCTGTTCCCAGATCGCTTTTTGCTCATGAAAACGCTCTTTGAGCTTCGCCAACTCGTCGTCGAGCTCTTCGAGACGCTGTTTGGAATCCGGGTCCGTCTCCTTGCTGAGGGCATGGCGTTCGATCTCTTTTTGCAGGATGCGACGATGCAGTTGGTCGATCTCCTGCGGCATCGAGTCGATCTCGGTACGCAACATCGCCAGCGCTTCGTCCATCAGGTCGATCGCCTTGTCCGGCAAGAAACGATCCGTGATGTAGCGCTCTGAGAGTTCGACCGCCGCAATGATCGCGCCGTCCGTCATTCGCACCCCATGGTGCACTTCAAAACGTTCCTTCAGCCCCCGTAGGATCGCGACGGTCTCTTCCGCGCTCGGTTCTCCGACGAGGATCGGCTGGAATCGGCGTTCCAGAGCGGCATCCTTTTCAATGTATTTGCGATACTCATCGAGCGTCGTTGCACCGATCAAGCGCAGTTCTCCCCGCGCGAGCATCGGCTTGAGCAGATTGCCGGCATCCATCGAACCCTCCGTCTTGCCCGCTCCCACAATGGTGTGCAGCTCATCGACAAAGAGAATGATCTTGCCGTCGGATTCACGAATTTCTTCCAGCACGGATTTGAGACGCTCCTCAAACTCTCCTCGATACTTGGCACCGGCGATCAGCGCTCCCATGTCAAGGGCAAAGACCGTCCGATCCTTGAGTCCATCCGGTACATCGCCTGCCAGAATACGCTGTGCAAGTCCTTCGACGACCGCCGTTTTACCGACTCCCGGCTCTCCGATCAACACCGGGTTGTTCTTGGTTCGACGCGAGAGGATGCGGATCGCGCGGCGAATCTCTTCGTCTCGCCCGATCACCGGATCGAGCTTGCCGTCGCGCGCCATCTCCACGAGATCGCGTCCGTATTTTTGTAGCACCTGATATCCATCCTCGGGATTGGCGCTGGTGACCCGCTTGTTCTCGCGAATCTTTGCAAGCGCCTGCAGAAAAGCTTGCCTCGTCACCCGAAACTCATTCAGGATCTTCCGATCGATTCCTTCGGCATGGTCGATCAACGCCAAGTAGAGATGTTCGACACTGATGAGTTCGTCCATCAGCTTCTTCGCTTCCTCTTCCGCTACGACGATGATCTTGTTGAAATTTCGAGAAGCGGCGAGATCCTTCATCCCGTCGACGCGCGGCAGTCGCTCGATCGCATCGTCGAGGCGCGCGCGGTACGCGTCCGCTTCGATGCCGCAGAGCCGCAGCACATTGGATACCAGACCCTGCGGATCTTCGACCAATCCGCGGTGAAGATGGACGACCTCAAGCTGCGGATTGTTGTTTTTGATTGCGAGTTTTTGGGCAGTTTCCAAGCTCTCCAGCGTTTTTTGTGTCAATTTTTCTGTATTCATATCGGTCCTCCACCAATTGATTTTTGACGATTTCCATTTCGGAGAAGAAACTCCTCTTCGAATTAGCACTCAATAATAAAGACTGCTAACAACAGCATTATAAAGTGGATTTATCAACAAAGATCACGGATTTCGTAAACGATCTGTGAATATGCTATAATCCTTGTCGGAGGAAGAAATGAAAGCATTGCGAATACTCGGACCGGCTCTTCTCATCACATTCACGGTTCTCGTACAGACCTTTTCTGCCGGCGCCATCAGCGCGCCATATTACAATCAATTGTTCGATCGTTTCGAAGTGCATCGCACCGTCGGCGTCAGTCCGGAGCGCATTCGCGAAGTCGGGATCGAGATCGTCGACTACCTCGATCATCGTCTTCCCTCCCTCGACACAAGGTATTTCAACGAACGCGAGATTCATCACATGGAGGATGTGCGCGGTCTGTTCGCGCATCTAAAAATAGCAAACGCCCTCAGCTTGATCGCATCGCTGACGGCGCTCACTTGGATTTGGCGCAACCGCTCCCGCAGAGATGCTGCAAGGACCATATTGATGGGTATGATCGCTGCGATTCTGCTCTCGGCAGGGGTTGCTTTATTTTTGATATTCGGAGATTTCGAACCGGCGTTTATCCGCTTTCATGAAATCTTTTTCAACAATAACCTGTGGATTCTGAATCCCGCGACAGATCGGCTGATCCAGATGATGCCGCTCGATTTTTTCATCGCCTTTGTGCGCGACTGGGTGATTCGCATCGCTGCAACTTTTGCAGCTCTGCTGATCGCGAGCGGCTCTTACTGCTTCTTCGTGAGAAGAACGCGATAGTCCTCAATCTTGCGTGTGAGCTTCTGCGCATCAAAATGATCGAGCAGGGCGAGCGCATACTTCCGCGACACACCGAGCAGGTCACGAAACTCCGCGAGTGTGATCTTTTCCTTCTCTTTTAAAAATTGAATCAGCGAAGACCGAGCCGAGAGATAGGATTCCATCTCCATGTTCATCTCCGGACTCAAACGAATCAACTCTCCATTTTCCACCAGATAATGAAGCAGTTGTTTGACATCCGTACGCAGGTGCACCGCCTTGATCGCTTCCTCCGTCGAAGGCGGCATAAAGCCCGCCTCCCGATACTGTTTTCGCAACGCTTCGAGCGCTTGCTTTTGCACCGGTTGGAACGATACCTCATATCCGTACAGCGCGACGGAATGTCCCTTGTCTTCGAGCACCTGCTCCGACACGAATTGCTGGATCAACAGCTCGGTCACACGCGAGAGTTTGGTCGCTTCCGCCTTGGAATTCTCCTGCAAAAATTTCGAGCGAAGTTCCTCTTTTCCGATTCCGACGCGGAATGGATTTTTCTTATGGTAGGCATCGACGATCGAAACCATCCGTCCGCGCGCATCCGACACCGTATCGAGATGCAAGACCACTTCATCCGACAGCCGAATGACCGTTCCAAAGTCCAGCAACGAGTTGAGGCTCTCACCGAGGTCTTCCGCGGTTTTGCCGAGCGAACGCGCGACTTCGTCCGGCGTCGCTCCCAGTCCCGCACCCCGAATCGCTTCTTCCAAGATATCATCCTCGGAGCCGGCTTCCCGGATCATCAAGCTCTCCAGCACATCATCGCGGAAGCGCTTGTGCTTCGCCGGATTGGGATCGAGGATCACCCCGCCTCCGATCGTATCCATCGGGGAGTAGAAGCGAATCACGAAACGATCTCCCTTTTTGACGACCACCTCTTCTTCGAGTCGAAGCTGAACCAGCCCCTCCTCTCCGGAAGTCATCTGCTCGCGATCGAGAAGGATCAATCGCCCGAGAGTCTCCTTCGTCCCGTGATGAAAACGGATGCGCGCCCGGTTGCGCAGTTCGCGCGGAATCTCCTTGAGGAGTGACAAACGTGCATCGAGCAGCATCGTCGGCTCCAGCGTCCCCGGCGCGGCAAGCACCTCGCCGCGCTCCACCTCATCCTTTCGCACGCCGGCGAGATTGAGTGCGACGCGCTGTCCGGCATAGGCTGCATCGACGGAACGGCTGTGGTTTTGAATCTGTTTGACTTTGACGACTTCCTCCGTCGGATAGAGCTGTAAACTCTCCCCGACGCGCACCGTCCCTTCGACGAGTGTCCCGGTCACGACCGTACCGAACCCATCCATCGTAAAGACTCGATCGATCGGCATGCGGACGGAAGCCGCCGTATCCTTGAACCGCACGGTTTCCGCCATCCGCGCGATCTCCGCACGAAGCTCAGGCAGTCCCAATCCCGTGATGCTGGAAACAGCATGAATCGGCGCATCGGCGAGAAAACTGTCTTTCAAGTAAGCGCGCACTTCCCCGCGTACGAGTTCGAGCCAGTCCGGCTCGACCGTATCCGCCTTGGTCAACACGATGATTCCATGGTCGATGTGAAGCAGACTCAGGATATCGAGATGCTCCCTCGTCTGCGGCATCACCCCTTCATCCGCCGAGATGATGAACAGAGCGAGATCCACCCCTCCGACGCCTGCCAACATGTTCTTGATGAACTTCTCATGTCCCGGAACGTCGATGATTCCCGCCTTTTCTCCATTCGGCAAATCCATATAGGCAAATCCGAGTTCAATCGTGATCCCGCGTTTTTTCTCCTCCGCGAGACGATCCGTGTCCGTGCCGGTGAGCGCTTTGATCAGCGTCGTCTTACCGTGATCGATGTGCCCCGCCGTCCCGATAATCATATTCTTATGCGTCATAAATACCTCGGATTGATTCTATCATAATGTCATCGGGCGGGATATACCAAGTCGGGATCACCCGTTTCATATCATCGTACCAACGCAGGATCTCTCTTGCCTGACCTACCATGATGTCCACTTGCTCCTGACCGAACGGAATCGCCCAACCGGCGGACGCAAGAGCATTGCTCGCGATATAGAGTGCGAGCAGCCTCCAAAACAAGATCGGCACCTGTCCGTTCTCATACTGAACCGAGCATTCGTGGTACTTTTTGATTTTGGTATCGATTTTGCGATTAAAGAAGGTTCGCCAATCCTCTCGTGTGTCAGGCGCAGGTATCGAATGAATTTCGCGCAGAATCCGTCCTGCGTCTACGCCGTAGGCATACTGCCTGTCCTCGGAGAACCGAGGAATCGCGTCCTTCGCATCTTCTCCATCAATCCACCCGAGGATCGAATACACGCCCTCCTCACAACGTCCGAACTCAATCGGCTGACACATCGGCACACCGAGCTTTGCCACCTGCTTCATCATTTCAAATTCGCGCTTCTTCGCATCATATCGGTCGGTGCCGGAGACACGCAAAAGATAACGGACACCGGCAGCATCGGTGACGCAGTATTTCTTATCCTCTGACCAACCTTTCAAAATCGGCAACCTTTTTACGAATCGCATCCCATTCTCCTAATTAAACAAAAAACTCTCCGCAGCGAAACCGCCGCGGAGAGTCCATGAAAATTTAATTCCAGAAGCAATCAGCAACCTTCTGCGATGCCGGCGACGTAGCCGGCATGAGCAAGTGCTTTCGTAGCCTGAGCGAGTTTTTCTTCTGAGACGAGGACGATCGGTCCGGTACAGCCCATACCGCTCTCCGCATAGATGCCGGCTTTCCAGAGCACTTGAACCGCATCTTCGAGATCGAGAATATCGATGCCCGAGATTTGACCCGTGACGACTTCTTTCGTCGGAGCTGCGACCGGAGCGGATTCCGCTTCTGCCGCCGCTGCTTTCTTGCCGTCGTTTTTGAGACCGGCGAGGATCTCCGAGAGACCCGCCTTTTCCGCCTGCGCAAACTCCGCGCGGGCTACATCAACCAGTTTTCCTTTCGCCAGACGCGCCGCATACGCGAGAGCATTGGAGACGACCGGAGTACCGGAAGCACGCGAAAGGATCAGAACGGTGCGCTGCATATCCGGGCCGACTCCCGGGCCATATCCGTCTCCGAGCGACTCATAATCGCCGCCCGTCGTGTAAGACGAGAACATCTTCATCAGGACATTGCCCGTCAGTGTATCCGTCACCATGACGTCGCAGGAGCCGCCGAGTAAGTCATTTCCACGCATGACGACGCCGCCGTCCGCGCGGACGGACTCGGTGAAGTTGATCTTGTATCCATTGGCATCGAGCTGACGCAGCGCACGTTCGGTTTGACGAGCGCCGTCGAGGTTGAGGATGCCGACGGTCGGATTGGCGATGCCCATGGCTTTTGCCGTGACGATACCGTAGAGCGCATTCTTGACCATCGCTTCCGTGCGATGCGGCGAGGAGGTTCCCGTCGTCGTCGCGAGGTACATCGCGCGCCCTTTGCCCGGCGTGATGACGCGACCGACGGTCGAGATACCGATGTTGAAATTGTAGTGCATCGTGACACAAGACTGGATATAACCGCTATCGAGCAATTCTTCCATCTTCTTGTGCATCTCCGACTCTTCGTTGACTTCGACGATCTCGAGCTTCGTATCGCATTTCGGTCCGATCAGGACGATCTCAAACGAACCGCCTGCATTGGCTGCAGCCAGCTCAGCTCCGCGCACGAGATTTTCGACGCCGTGCTCGGAACCGAGAGTCGTCAGACCGACACGCACGTTCGCGCCGAAACTTCCCGTCTCGAGGCCGCTCGCGATGTCGTTGAAGGTCTTTGCAATCAGTTCTTTGATTTTCAGTTCAGACATATCCACCTGCGCTTTCTATTCGCCCAGCAAGTGAGCCGCGAAATTCTTCATCGCTTCTGCGACGAGCGAACGGATCTTCTCTTCGGAAACCGCGCCGCCTTCCGCCGCTTTGCCGTTGTTGCGCTCGAGGATGACCGAAACTCCGTCAAAGAGGTTCGTCATACGACCGAGGAAGAGCGATCCTTTGCCGACGATCATCGCACGATTGTAAGGTCCGGTTGTGAGGTCTTTCACTGCGAATCCGAGGTATGGAACTCCGGAAGGAATGTGACCTTGTGTCGGAGCCCAGCCCTGCATTCCGTGCTTCTCGGTGAACTCAGCCAGCTGCGAACGCTCGAGCTCTCCACGCTTGACGCCGATCGCCGCGATCATCTTGTAATTTGCCTCCGGCACGTCTCCGGCACCGGCCGGTTTGGTGATGTCCGGGTTTTGCATTTCAACCGAATATTTGTCGATGTCCGTGATCTTGAGATTTCCTTTGTCGAGCGGGGATGTAACGAGCGCCGTGATGACCGCTTGTGGCGACGATCCGGTACCGACATTGTGCTTGCCGACGAGATCCGTGCGGATGATCGGGCTGACGCCGTCGTTCTTGCTGATCAGGACCGCAAATCCGCCAAGCACGTCCTCGAGAATCGGGAATTCTTTCTTGACATGGTCTTTTCCGTTCATTCCGAGCTTTGCAGTCGCTCCACCCGCTACGATCACGACATTGTCGTAGGTACCGGCTTGCACGAGCGATGCCGCGCTGATCAGAGCGTGAGTCGGCGCCGCACAGAAACCGCGCAGGTCCGAACCGGTCGCATTGACCGCTCCGACGATCTCCGCGATCGATTTCGCGAAGTTACCGCCGCCGCGCTGGTTCATATCGCCGCACGCCTCTTCCGAACACTCGATGACATAGTCGATCGACGCCGGATCGATGTTTCCTTTCGCAAGGAGGTTTTTCATTGCGATGATACCGGATGCTTTGACCACCAAGTTTTCAAACATGACATGTGCGTTGAGATTCGGGTCGTAATCGTGTGCGCGCTTGACGCATCCGACCATCACGCCGTCCGAATAAATCGCTTCCGCATGTTGATCCTTCACAAGGTGTTCAATCTCGCTCATCTCCACACCTTCGTGGATACGTGCAAGTTCCGCTTCCGTAGCGAGAGGATGTTTTGCATACT
>JAUMWO010000027.1 GCA_030529605.1 Bacillota bacterium
CTATGAAAAACGTTGTTATTTACTCGAGCGATACTTGTGGATACTGCACAATGGCGAAAGATTATCTCAAAGAGAAGGGCGTTGCATTCACCGAAAAGAATGTATCGCATGACGCGGAAGCTCGCAAAGAACTGATCAAAAAAGGATTTATGGGTGTTCCTGTCATCTATGTCGATGACGAGATCATTCACGGATTTGACAAGGCGCAACTCGACAAATTGCTCGGACTCTAATCCGCCCTCGTCTCGATGAACTATCTGCGACAACTTGCTCTGCTGCTTGCATTGTGGGGCATCGGTGAGGCGATTTCCATACTGATACCACTCATCCCCGGAGCAATTCTGGGGATGCTTTTGCTTTCCATACTGCTCGCGACCGGCCTGCTCAAAGAAGAACAAATTGCAGGGACCGGCGATTTTTTTCTCAAGAACATCGCTCTCTTCTTTGTTCCGGCAGCGATCGGACTGATGACGTTGAGCGGACTGTCGTTGATCGACATCCTGATCCTATTGGCGGTCGCCGTCCTGTCGACCGTCGTCACGATGGTCGTCACCGCCTTGGTGACGCATCTTTGCGGAGGGAAATCATGAACGCCTTCCGGACCTTTCTCTCCTCGCCTGCTTTCGGCATCCTGCTGACGATCACCGCGTTTTCGTTCGGACTTTGGGTCAAGCGCAAGCTGCGCTCCGATTTTGCGCATCCGATGCTGATCGCCGTCGTCACCATCATCCTGTTTTTGACCATTTTGCGGATCCCATACGAACAATACAAGGTCGGCGGCGACTACATTCATTTCTTCCTCGCTCCTCTGACCGTCGCGCTGGGTCTCACGCTCTACCGCGAGCGGCGGGTTCTGCTGAAGCGCTTTCTTCCCCTGATGATCGGCATCACATCCGGTGTCTTGACTTCATTTGTTTCGATCACCCGTCTCGCACGACTGTTTGGGCGTCCGAATTGGGACATTCTGACAATGCTTCCGAAGTCCATCACCACGCCGATGGCGCTGTCGCTCAACAAAACCATCGGCGGTGAACCCGCGATCCTGATCGTTCTCATCATCGTGACCGGAATCACCGGTGCGATCTTAGCGCCGTTGCTGCCGAAATGCTTCCCGTTCTTATCGCGCTTTTCGATCGGAGCCGGGATCGGTACGGCATCGCATGCGGTCGGTACATCGAAAGCATTGGAAATGGGCGAGGAAGAAGGAGCAGTCAGCTCCGCGAGCATCGGGCTGGCAGGATTGATCACCGTGATCCTCGTGCCGCTCCTCGTCCGGTGGCTATTGTAGGTCACGCCGGCCATCGACCCACCGCCGCACCATGGCCACACCACCGTCGTACCGCCGCGCCGCCGCACCATGGCCACACCATCATGGCGGCCCGCACATTATTAAAATAATGTTGCTTCACGACCTGCAACTCTTGTGATACTCTGATTTTCGGCGTGTTTTCACGCAAAAAAATCATGGAGACTCACATGACAACAAACGAACGCAAAATTTTCACCGCGGATCCTTCGGCGATCGGGCTTCTCGGCCTCGCCATGGTCACACTCGTCGCTTCCTCGCAAAAACTCGGTTGGACCAGCGGCACCTCCCTCGTCATCCCTTGGGCGATCTTCCTCGGTGCAATCGCTCAGCTCTACGCGTGTGCATTGGACGCTCGTAAGGGGAATGTCTTCGGTGCTACGGCATTTGGAGGATATGGCCTATTTTGGCTGGGCACGTCGATGACTTGGATGATTCAACATGGCGTATTTGGGGAAAAAATGGCTGCAGCGGCGGACCCGGCACAACTCGGTTTTGCCTTTGTCGGCTATCTGATCTTTACGCTGTATATGACCATCGGCGCAGTGGAAACGAATAAGGTTTTGCTCGTGATTTTTGTCCTGATCGATTTTCTCTTTGCCGGTCTGGTGCTTACGACATTGTTCGGGATGCACATCGGATCGGAGATTGCCGGTATCAGCGAGTTGCTGATCGCACTGTTCAGCTTCTACGCATCGGCTGCCAATGTTCTGAACCAAACCTTCGGGTATATTTTTCTCCCGCTGGGTCGCCCTCTGGGTATCTTTAAAAAAGCGGCTTAGTTCCAGCTCTTTCGGACCGGCCGTACAAGGAGTCATATGAAATCAATTGTCATCGCCGGTGCAGCGGGTGACGGGATCAACACCATCGCCGCTGCTCTCGAAAAAATCCTGATGAAGACAGGATATGAGCTGTTTGCCTACCGCAATTACATGTCTCGCGTGCGAGGCGGATACAACTATACGACGATCGTATTCGACCGAAAGCCGGTTCGTTCCATCGTCGAGCATGCCGATTTCTTGATCGCTCTCAACCGCGAGGCCGTGATGAATGCCGAAGCCCATCTCAATCCGGACGGCCTTCTCATCGCGTTCGACGAAATACTCAACACACTGGAATCTCCCGCGTGGCATTCCGTCGCGGCGATCGATCTCGCCGAGCTCAAGACACGCACGACGGATAAAAACGCGCAGATGATGGCGCTGCCGGGCTTCGTGATCGCACAGCTCGCGATCAACGACGGATACCTCAAGTACGGTAGCGAGCCGAAGTGGTCCGAGTCCGTTCGCGAAGCGAATCGTGCCGCGCTTTGGTACGGCTATAAGCAGGGGTTTGTCGACATCGAAGCGCTTCCGGATGTCATGCCCTTCGCCGATCCGGAGAACACGCGCGATCGGTTGCTCATCAACGGAAACCAAGCAATTGCGCTCGGCGCTCTCGCTGCCGGTGTCAGTTTCTATTGCGCCTATCCGATGGCGCCTTCGACCTCGATCATGTCCTATCTCGCATCCAAGGAACGCGAGATGAAAATCGTCGTCGAGCAGGCCGAAGACGAGATCGCAGCGATCATCGCCGCCATCGGCGCATCCGCGACCGGAGTTCGCGCGATGACCGGCACCTCGGGAGGCGGTTTTTCGTTGATGGTCGAGGGCCTCGGCTTCGCAGCGGTCGCCGAAGTTCCTCTCGTCGTCGCCAATGTGCAGCGACCGGGACCGGCAACCGGGCTCCCGACCCGGACGGAGCAAGCGGACTTCTCGTTTGTCGCGTACGCTTCCCAAGGCGAATTTGCTCGCATCGTCCTGGCACCGACCGACGCTGCCGACTGCTTTGAGACGACATTCCGCGCCTTCAATCTCGCTGAGAAATTCCAGGTTCCTGTGATTTTGCTCTCCGATCAGCTGCTTGCCGATTCGGACCAAACCGTCGCCAAATTTGACACATCGCATCTGGTCATCGAACGCCATCTCGACTATGCCGAAAATCCGGACTATAAGCGGTATCCGTTCGATCAGGTATCCGGCGGTCGCAAATACCCCGGCATCGATCCGTCGACCCTCATTATGACCGACTCCCACACGCACACGGAGACCGGCTATATCACGGAAGACATCGAAGACACCGTCAAACTCAAAAAGAAATTCCTCGCCCGCATCGAAGCGATCTCGCGCGAACTTCGCAAACCAAAGCTGTTCCTGCGCGGCGGCGTCGAATATCTCGGAATCGATATTCCGGAGAACATTCGCCAAGTGCTCGTCACATGGGGATCCTCTACCGGCGCAGCGATCGATTCGTTGGAGCAACTCGACTACACAGCGGTGCTCGCCTTCTCCGACTTGATGCCGCTCCCTTCGGACATCCTTTCGACCTATCAGGAAGCGCAAGCCGGTCCGCGTCAAATCAAACTTTACAGTCTCGAAGCTAATGCGACCGGGCAATTTGCCAACTATCTGAAAATCGTCACCGACGTGCGTTTCGACGGCAAAATTGAAAAGTATGACGGTCGCCCGTTCACTGCGGATTTCATCGCGGAAGCCGTGCAGACGCTGCGTAAGGAGGCAAAATGACAACGCTCGACATCGCCAAAAATCCATTTGACTCGCATCATCAAAGCACTTGGTGTCCGGGTTGCGGCAACTTCCCGCTCCTCGACACGATGAAAAAAGTCTTTCATAAACGCGATCTTCGTCCACAGGATGTCCTCATGGTGTCCGGTATCGGACAGGCGGCAAAACTCCCTCATTACATCAACGCACATGGGATGAACGGACTGCATGGCCGTGCGCTCCCATCCGCGATGGGAGCGATCGTGGCGAACAGCCGTCTCACTTGCATCGTAAACTCGGGGGATGGAGATACCTACGGAGAGGGCGGCAACCATTTCATGCATAACATCCGCCGCAATCTCGACCTCGTGCACATCGTGCACAACAACCAGATTTACGGATTGACCAAGGGGCAGGCATCCCCGACGACCGCCTTTGGACAAAAAACCGTGCTCCAGAAGGACGGAGTCCGCAATATGCCGCTCAACCCGATCGCCCTCGCCGTCGCACTGGATTGCAGCTTTGTAGCGCGCAGTTTCACCGGGAATCCGGCGCATCTCGCCGAGATGATCGAACGTGCGCTCGACCACCGCGGATATGCGCTGATCGATGTCATGCAGCCCTGCGTGTCGTTCAACAAGGTCAACACCTTCCGTTGGTACGCGGATCGCGTCCGCGTGATCGGCGAAGAGCATGATCCTTCGGATCGCAATGCGGCATTCCAACTCGCTCTCCAATTTGGGGACGAAGGCATTCCGATCGGCGTGATTTATGAAAACCCACGTCCGACCTTCCTCGAAAACATGCCGCACATCACGGAGCCGCTGGTGGATATCCCGCGGCATCCGTCCGACATCGACAAATTGCTCGGAGAATTTATGTAGAGTTGCACTGCAAGCGCCACTTGCTCACACACATACCGTTCACACAAAAACAGCGTAGTCTCGCCACCGCGAAACTACGCTGTTATTTTTTGTGTTTACTGCAGATCGATCATCCAACCGCGCGATCATTCGACTGCAATCGCTGAACGATCTCTGCGGAGCGGAACCGAGCTGCAGGCGGAGATTATGGTTACTGTCCGCCGAAGAGGGAGAGCAATACCCCCGCCGCGACCGCAGAACCGATGACGCCGGCGACATTCGGTCCCATCGCGTGCATCAGGAGGTAGTTGCCCGGAAGCGCCTTTTGACCTTCCACCTGTGAAACCCGCGCTGCCATGGGAACGGCGGAAACCCCTGCCGATCCGATCAGCGGGTTGATCGGTTCCTTGCTGAATTTGTTCATCAGCTTGGCGAGCAAGACGCCGGCTGCCGTGCCGACTGCAAATGCGACTACCCCGAGGGCGAGGATTCCGAGGGTCTTGACATTGAGGAATCGATCCGCCGAGGTGGTTGCACCGACGGTGACGCCGAGGAAGATCGTGATGATGTTCATCAGAGCATTTTGTACGGTGTCGCTCAAACGACCGACGACGCCCGACTCACGGAAGAGGTTCCCGAGCATCAACATCCCGACCAATGCCGCCGCAGGCGGTACCAAGAAGGAGACGATCAGGGTGACGAGGATCGGGAAGATGATCTTCTCAAGCTTCGACACATTGCGGAGCTGCTTCATCTTGATTTGACGCTCCGCCTTGGTCGTCAGCGCCCGCATGATCGGCGGCTGGATGACCGGGACGAGCGCCATATAGGAATACGCCGCTACCGCGATGGAACCGAGCAGATGCGGAGCCAACTTGGTCGCGATAAAGATCGCCGTCGGTCCGTCCGCTCCTCCGATGATACTAATTCCGGAAGCCTCCAGCGGAGTATACCAGCCGGAGAGAATCGCGCCGAGGAAGGTCGCAAAGATACCGAATTGAGCAGCGGCTCCGAGGAGCAACGATTTCGGGTTCGCGATCAGCGGACCGAAATCCGTCATCGCCCCGACACCGAGGAAGATCAGCGGTGGAAAAATCCCCAGCTTGTTCCCCTGGTAGAGGTAGTAGAGCAAACCGCCGACCTGTTGCAACGAGCCGTCCGCATTGTAGATCGGTTCCGCCATCAAACCGGCAAGCGGTAGATTGGTGAGGAACATTCCGAATGCGATCGGCACCAAAAGCAACGGTTCAAAGCCTTTGCGGATCGCCAGATAGATCAGGATAAATGCAACGACGATCATCGCAAGTTGTCCCGGGGTCACATAGGCAAATCCGGTTTGCTTAAAAAACTCGACAAATGTCTCAAGCATCGGTGACTCCTTTGGTTAGCCGATTACGACCATGATATCGCCGGAATTGACGGAGGTACCTTTGTTGACCCGAATGTCAACGACTTTACCGCCGACCGGAGCCATGATTTCATTTTCCATTTTCATCGCTTCGAGGATCAGAAGGATCGCGCCGTCTGCGACCGTATCGCCGACTTTGACACGAACATCCAGGATTGTACCCGGCATCGGCGCTTCGACGGAAGTACTTCCGGCCGGTGCAGGTCCTGCGGATGGAGCCGGAGCCGCTTTTGGAGCCGACTGTGCCGGTGCAGCGGCAGGCTGTGCCGCTTTCGGAGCTGCAGCAGGAGCAGTGGTCGGAGCCGGAGCCGCCGCACGTGGCGCGGAAGGTGCGCCGCCGATCTCCTCGACGTCCACCTCGTAGGTTTTACCATTGACTGTGATATTAAACTTCTTCATATTCCACCTCTTATCGATTATTCATGGCTTCCGCCCGACCTTGCAACATCCAAGTCGGTGCAGTCTCAGGGACTCGGCGAATTTTGGTGACAACCAAATCGCTCACACTCTTGTTCAACGAAGCTGCGATTGCAGCGGCGATCACAGCGACCAATTCTCCGTCGTCTGTCGAAGCATCCGCCGAAACATCAGCTGCCGAAGCGACGGGAGTCAAGGATGTAGCCGCAGTCGGAGTGACCGATGCATGCGACGCGGTCGACGATGCGGCGCTCGTTGGCGCCGCAGTTGTAGGAGCAGGCTTCGCTTTTTTGTCCTTGTTCGTTCCGCGCAGGACAAAGGACATCAGCTGCGTCGCGAGCATGAGCACGACCAATGCCGCAAAAACGATTCCCATGCCGAGAAGGATCACATACAGCGATCCGACCAGACGTTCGCTGAAATTGAGTTGAGCGAAGGTCTCCGGGTTTTTAAACAGATCTAAGATATCCGGCATACGCGACCTCACTACAGAGGGATGTTGCCGTGCTTCTTGGACGGCCGCGAATCCCGCTTCGAAGCCAACATATCGAATGCTTCGATGAGGCGCTGACGCGTCATAGCCGGCTCGATGACATCGTCGACGAAGCCGCGCTCAGCCGCTTTGTATGGAGTCGCAAACTCATCGCTGTACTCACGGATGACACGTTCACGCGTCGCAATCGGATCCTCAGCATCTTTGATTTCATTTCGGAAAATGATGTTTGCCGCTCCCTGCGGTCCCATGACCGCAATTTCAGCGGATGGCCAAGCCAACACGAGATCGGCGCCGAGATCCTTGGAGCACATCGCGAGATAAGCACCTCCGTACGCTTTGCGGACGATCATGGTGATCTTCGGAACCGTCGCTTCGGAATATGCGTAGAGCAATTTTGCTCCGTGGCGAATGATGCCGCCGTACTCTTGCTGCGTTCCCGGAAGGAAGCCCGGTACGTCGACCAGATTGAGCAGCGGGATGTTGTACGCGTCGCAAGTACGGATGAAGCGCGACGCCTTATCCGAAGAATTGACGTCGAGGCATCCGGCGAGAACCTTCGGTTGGTTGGCGATGATTCCGACCGACTTGCCGTCGATGCGCGCGAAGCAGGTGATGATGTTCTTTGCATAATGCGGCAGATATTCCATATAGTCGCCGTCATCGACGATCGTACGGATGATATCAAACATATCGTATGGCTTGTTCGCATTGTCCGGAACCAACGCATTGAGATCTTCGAAAAGTTGGTTGGGATCGCTGTCGGTGTAGAATTCCGGCGCCGTCTCCAAATTGTTGGACGGGAGGAAGGACAGGAGTCTGCGGATTTCCGCGATGCATTCCTCATCGTTTTTCGCCATAAAATGCGAAACACCGCTGATCGAACTGTGCGTCATCGCGCCGCCGAGCGCCTCCGCCGTCACCTTTTCTCCGGTGACGGTCTCGATGACCTGAGGACCGGTGATGAACATCTGAGAGGTCTTGTCGACCATGAACACAAAGTCGGTCAGTGCCGGCGAATAAACGGCTCCGCCCGCGCAAGGTCCCATGATCGCAGTGATTTGAGGAATCACACCCGATGCAATCGTATTTTTGAAGAAGATCTTTCCGTAGCCCGAAAGCGCGTCGACCGCTTCCTGAATCCGAGCCCCGCCGGAGTCATTGAGACCGACGATCGGGCAACCCATCTTGATCGCATTGTCCATGACTTTGACGATCTTTGCGGCATGCATCTCTCCGAGCGATCCCCCGACTACGGTAAAGTCCTGCGAATACGCGAAGACCAAACGATCATCGACCTTACCATACCCTGTGACGACTCCTTCCGCCGGAGCGTCGACCTTTTCCATCCCAAAATTCGTGCAACGATGCTTGACGAAAGCGTCCATCTCGACGAAAGTTCCCGGATCAAACAAATGATCCAGTCTCTCACGAGCGGTCAGCTTGCCGGCAGCATGCTGCTTGCGGATTCGATCCTCTCCGCCACCAGCGAGAATATGAGCACGTCTCTGTCTCAGATCCTCCAATTTGTCTACCGCCATTGCGATCCCCCTAGTCTCTTTGTGTCAATTCTACGAGAACACGTCCCGAGCTTTTCGGATGAACAAATGCGATGCGCGCACCGCCCGCTCCGTATCTCGGCTGTTCGTCGATCATTTTCATTCCTTTGCTGAGCATATACTCGATCGCTTCCTCGATGTTCTCGACACGGAATGCGATGTGTTGGATGCCCTCGCCGTTCTTCTCGATAAAGCGGGCGATCGGTCCGTCCTCGCTCGTCGATTCGAGCAGTTCCACCTCGGTATCTCCTACCGGAAGAAATGCAACCTTGACTTTTTGTTCCTCGACCACTTCGGTGCCGTGAACTTCCAGACCGAGGATGTCACGATAGAAGCCGATCGACTCATCGAGGCTCTTGACCGCGATTCCGATATGGTCAACTTTCAGTGCTTTCATATACCCTCCTACTTCTATAGATGCCATCCACGATGGTGAATGGGTCCATTTCTCTTTGTACCACTGCCGCTGCTTGCTCCCGCAGCCAAGCCTCATTGGAAGAGTGGTCCAGCATACTCGAAACCACTCGCTCCTTCAGCATTTCGATCACCTCGAACATCGCGTTCTCGACACGACGCCGTTCGAATTTGCCGGTTTCCGCCATATGCTCGCGGTGTGAGGCGACGGCGTCCACGATCTCCGCGATCCCTTGGTTGTTGACGGATATCGCTTTGAGCACCGGCGGTCGCCACTCCTGATCATGGTTGAAATCGAGCATCGCATCGAGCTCGCGTGCCGCCCGATCCGCTCCATCGCGGTCGGCTTTGTTGACGACAAAGAGATCCCCGATTTCCAGAATCCCCGCCTTGATCGCCTGAATGTCGTCTCCGAGCCCCGGCACCGTCACCATCAAAGTCGTATCGCAGTTTTTGACGATGTCGATCTCGGATTGCCCGACTCCGACCGTCTCGATGAAGATGTAATCGTATCCGTGGATATCCAGGATACGCACCGCCCCCGAAGTCGCTTCGGCGATCCCGCCGAGATGCCCGCGCGCGCCCATCGAACGGATGAAGACACCGGGATCCGTCGCGAGATCCGCCATCCGAATCCGGTCTCCCAAGATCGCTCCGCCGGTAAACGGCGATGTGGGGTCGACCGCGACGATCGCGACCGTCTTGCCCTGCTGTCGATACGCCTTGGCCAGCTTATCGGTCAATGTACTCTTTCCCGCTCCCGGAGGTCCGGTCACTCCGATGATGTAGGCATTTCCGGTCAACGGATACAGCCGTCTCAGGCTATCGAGACCTTCCGGCACCTTGTTCTCGATCAGGGAGATCATCCGTCCCGCGGCGCGCTTGTTGCCGTCGACCAATCTCTGCTCGAGTTCGGTCAGCGCCCCGCCCTCGGATTGAAGTTTTTGCAGAAAGGACTCCAACCGCTGTTTCCGATCGAATTGCTTGTTTTCCATTTTCACTCCGCTATTCCGCCGGACTAGCGACGGATGTTTTCACGAATGAAATCGATGGTCGTCTGCGTCGGTGTACCCGGAGTAAAAATTTCTTTCACTCCGCGCTCCTTCAAGAACGGAATGTCGGCGTCCGGAATCACCCCGCCGCCGATGACGAGAATGTCCTCGCCGTCCTGCTCCTTCAAAAGTTCTACGACTTTCGGAAGCAAAGTATTGTGTGCTCCCGACAGGATGCTGAGCGCGACACAGTCCACGTCCTCCTGAATCGCCGCATGAACGATTTGCTCCGCAGTCTGGCGGAGGCCGGTGTAGATGACCTCCATCCCTGCATCGCGCAATGCCCTTGCGATGACTTTCGCACCGCGGTCATGTCCGTCGAGTCCCGGCTTGGCTACCAAAACACGAATTGGTCTATCCATTGGTTCCCCCTTCTTACAATTTCACAGATTGTTGATACTCGCCGAAGACGCCGCGCATCACATTGCAGATCTCACCGAGGGTCGCGTACGCATGGACCGCATCCAGGATGAAAGGCATGAGGTTTTGCGTGGTGGAGCAGGCGGCTTTGAGCGCCTCGAGCGTGCGGTCGACTTCCGCATTGTCTCTTTTTGCGCGAAGCTCGACCAACTTTTTGCGCTGCATCTCTCCTACCGCAGGGTCCACTCGGAGCAGACCCTCCGGCGCATGCTCTTCGATTTGATATTTGTTCATACCGACGACGATGATCTCGCCGGCTTCAACTTTCTTTTGATACTCGTAAGCAGCATCCATAATCTCTTCCTGGATGTAGCCCGCTTCGATCGCCTTCGTTGCACCGCCGAGGTTGTCGATGCGGCGAATGTATTCCATCGCCTCATCCTCGATGCGCTTGGTCATCGCCTCGATGTAGTACGAACCCGCGAGCGGGTCGACCACTTCGGTCACGCCCGACTCATGCGCAACGATCTGCTGCGTACGAAGCGCGATGCGCACCGAATCTTCGGTCGGAAGCGCAAGCGCCTCGTCCTTGGAATTGGTGTGCAACGACTGCGTCCCGCCGAGAACGGCTGCCAATGTCTGAATTGCGACACGAACGATGTTGTTGTCCGGTTGTTGAGCCGTCAGCGTCGAACCGCCGGTCTGGGTATGGAATTTCAGCGCCATGGATTTTGGGCTCTTCGCTTGGAAACGCTCCTTCATGATGCGCGCCCAGAGACGGCGAGCCGCACGGTATTTGGCGACCTCTTCGAGGAGGTCGTTGTGCGCGTTGAAGAAGAAGGAAAGGCGCGGCGCAAAGGTATCGATGTCCAGTCCGGCTTTGAGCGCCGCCTCGACATAGGCGATCCCGTCCGCCAGAGTAAATCCGACTTCCTGCGAAGCCGTCGATCCCGCCTCCCGAATATGGTAGCCTGAAATGGAGATGGTGTTCCAGAGCGGAACATGCTCCGCACAATACGCGAAGATGTCGGTAATGAGTCGCATCGACGCTTCCGGCGGATAAATATAGGTGCCGCGCGCGACATACTCTTTGAGGATGTCGTTTTGAATCGTTCCGCGCAGCTTGTCCGGCGTCACGCCCTGCTTTTCGGCGACCGCGATATACATCGCCAGCAACACCGATGCCGGTGCATTGATCGTCATCGACGTGGAAACCTTATCGAGCGGAATGCCGTCGAATAGAATCTCCATGTCCGCGAGAGAGTCGATCGCCACCCCGACTTTACCGACCTCTCCTTCGGACAGCGGAGCATCCGAGTCATACCCGATCTGCGTCGGGAGGTCGAATGCGACCGAAAGTCCGCTCGAACCTTGCTCGACGAGGAATTTATACCGCTTGTTTGATTCTTCCGCGGTCGCAAAACCGGCATACATCCGCATGGTCCAGAACTGTCCGCGATACATCGTCGGTTGGACACCGCGCGTGTACGGGTATTGACCGGGCAATCCGAGATCATGCATATAGTCAAATTCAGCGGTATCCAGCGGCGTATAATAACGCTTCACCGGTGAACCGGAGCCCGTCGTAAACTGCGGCTTTCGCTCCGGCCGTTTTTGCAATGTCTCTTGCATTTTCGTCTCTTCTTTCTGTACCGAAAGCTCAAGCTCTTTTTGCTCGAATTTCATGTGACCATTCCCCCTTAATGCTACAAAACCATTACATTTAGCATATCATAAACCCGCCGCAATTGCACTCGAAAAATCAGCGAGTTTGCAAGTTTTCTTGCAAAAAGCAAAAATTGTCAATCTTCCTGTGGAGGGAGAATGACAATTTTGCTTCTTTATTTGCCTTTAAAGATCAAAATATTGCTGAGCTCCCGCCCCGGCCGGACGATGGTTTTGCCGTTTAGATACATCCCGCTCGAGCCTCCACCGTCGAAGCATGTCGCGTCGACTGCACCCAGTCGAATCATTACTTCGGCGAGCTCGTCCACCGTACCGTCTGCAATCACAAAGATGAGGGTCCCGTCAGCCTTGATGCCGGCGACACTGCGTCGACCCGAATCCGTCGTGATTTTCTTTTCGCCGAAGCTCTCTTGTGTGAAGTCGATCGCGATCTTGCCGCCTTTGACGAGCAGAGGACCTGCCCCGACGACGGTCTCGACCGTCTTCCAGAACGGATCCGTTTTTTCGAGCTGTTTCCGATCCCCAATGTCCTTGATGTTCGTCACCACAGGCTGCGCACCGAAGGTCGCACCCTGAGCAAATTTTGCGTAGTTGCTGTAAACATGCTGCGTCGCGTTCAGCAGCTTCGGATCCTTGGCAACCGTGTTGATGTCGAGATTCGGATGACTTACAGTCGCCGGAAAGACGATCGTGTAGTCCGCCTTGTGATCGATTTCCGACGTCACTTTTTTCGGCTCGGAAATGATGCCCTGGTTGACCGTGAAGTAATAGCCCACAAAGCCCTTGTGTGTCTTTATTTTGCCATGGTGATTGCGGTCGAAGAGCACGATGCGTGAATCACCGAAATGGATATGCGGCGTGTTGAGAGAGAGGCCATACCATTTGCCGTTGTACCAGGAGACATAATCAAAAACCTTACCGGTATTCTCACCGTCGACAAGCGCTTGCACCCGATCGACCTTCGCCTGCGTCCCATTGATCCCGAGCGCACCGTAATAGCCGCCGGTCGTCACCAACTTTCCCTGCGAAACCAAGACATTGGAAGGGGTTCCATAACCATTGTACGCATCGAAGAAGGTGCCGTTGATCGCAAACAATGCGCCGTTCGCCTTGGCAGCAGCCTCCAGCGTACCGGTCTTCCCGATCGCTCCTCCGGCGAGCACGGTCTCGGCTTGGAGTCCGCCCGCCTTCATATCGACTGTAACGATCTCACAAGCGATGTTTCGCTGACCGACCGCAACGGTCTGACGCGAGTGAACGATAGCGGAGGAAACCGCAGGAATCGGCATGTTCTTCTTGGCGCGGTTCTCGATCACGCCGAGCGCGACCGCCTGACGATGCGTCGCGACAAACTTCGGTCCGCCGAGCAGGAATCCCGTCGTCTTGGTCTCCGTGTAAGTCCAACCGAATACCTTGGTCGCGATCGACCAATCCACCGGCATGTAAAGAACATTGCCATAGCGGAG
>JAUMWO010000028.1 GCA_030529605.1 Bacillota bacterium
GACCATACGGGGATCGACGGCGTTGCCGTGATCTCGGCGCTGTTCGGTCAGGAGGATGTCGCGTCGGCTACACGATCGATGCGCAGCCACCTGCGAACCGTCGAACGCCGAAGCATGTCCTATCACGCCGATCGTCCGGTGCGCTGCCTGACCATCGCGGGATCGGATTCGAGCGGCGGCGCGGGAATTCAGGCGGATCTCAAGACCTTTGCGGCGCATGGGGTGTACGGTATGTCCGTCGTCACCGCGATCACGGCACAGAATACCTGCGGAGTGACTGCGGTTCACGACATTCCGGTCGATGTGGCGGCGGCGCAACTGGATGCGGTGTTTCAAGACATCCGACCCGACGCAGTGAAAATCAGCATGGTTTCGAATCCGGAGCTGATTCAAGCAATTGCAGATCGTCTGCGAGCCTATCGCCCGCGCGTGATCGTCTTGGATCCGGTGATGGTTTCGACGAGCGGCTGTTCGCTGATTTCGGACGGTGCGCTCGAGAAGCTGGCCTCCGAATTGATCCCGATCGCTACGTTGATTACGCCGAATATCCCGGAGGCGGAAATCCTTCTCGGACGATCGATCGCTCCCGCAGAGCAGATTGAAGCGGCTCTGGCACTGTTTGATCGGTTTCAGGTGCCTGTTCTTCTGAAAGGTGGACATTTTGAAGGCGAGAAAGTCGATGTTTTAGCGGATCGGAGTGGCATCGAATGCTTTGCACTTCCGTCCGTCGACAATCCCAATACCCATGGAACCGGTTGCACGCTGTCCTCTGCGATTGCATCCGGCTGTGCTCTCGCGATGCGCGGTTTCTTCGTGCGTTTCGAAGATGCGTTGCCGGATGGGGACGTGCTCCGAAGCGTGATCCGCGAAGCCAAGAGATATGTCTCGCTGGCGATATCGCGTCGACTCGACATCGGAGAAGGGCGTGGTCCCCTCGATCACATGGGGTATCGCTAAATTTTGATTTTTTTGGTAAACTAAGAACCATGAATACGATATCGAAGAAAGCAAGATTGATTTTTTTCATCGCGATTTTTGCGTTGATGATTTTTGTTTTGTTTTCGATTCTGACGCACCAGCGCCATACGGCGCCGGATCGCGTATATCGTTTTGATTTTGAACAACCGCTCACCGACGAAGAGAAGGAATTTTGGCTGATCAGTCGTTGGGGAGAGTTTCGCCCGGAGTCGACATCCATTTCGGTCAAAGACGGTGCATTGCACTTGATCGGCGACATGCCGACTCCTTTTTTGATGAGCAAACCGATCGATATCACGCCGCGCAATGTCATCACGGTTGAGCGTCGCGTGCGATTGACCAAGGGACGCGGTGCATTTTCGGGAGGTTTTGCTTTGTATCAGACGGAGGATATGGGGCTCATCCCCGCCGAAGCGGATGGCGAGTGGTCGCGCCGTCTCGGCGACGGCATCGTCCTCGTCGAGTATTCGCATGACCTGCTTTACAAGTCGACGCGCCCGGGACGCGACGTATTTCGATTTCTCGCTTCCGATTGGGAATACAATCGAAATTTTGAGTTGATCCAACCGATTTACGACCAGTGGGTCGTCGAGCGCCTCGTCTTTGATATGCGCACCAATCAGATGACCTACCGGATCGAGGATCACGAATACCGACTCAACAGCTATTCGATCGATAAGTCGGCGTTCCGTGTCTTGATGCATTCTTTTGCGACGGAGCCGGGATCCAAGATCGAGATCGATTACATCGAGATCAAAGTCGAAGACAAGGGGCAGCGTCGCTGACGACGTCGGTCCGGGCAGCGGGAGGCGATCATGGACTACGACAAAGCCCTGCAATATGCGATTTATCTGCTTTCTTTGCATTCTTACACAACGAAATCCTTGCGGGAAAAACTTCAAAGAAAAAATTATGCGGAAAGCATCGTGGAACAGGTGCTCGATTTTTTGATCCGAGAACATTATCTCGACGATCGGCGATATGCCGAAGAGTACATCCGAACCCGTTCCTCAGCACATGGCCTGCTGCGGATGAAACGTGCTCTCGCCTCGAAAGGAGTTACCAAGGATGCGATCGACACGGCGCTCGATGCCCTGGAGGAACAGGGGGAATCGCTCGATGAGGCGGAGACGGCACTTCAACTTGCATGCAGGAAACTCCGCGGGCTCACTCTCCCGGAGGATACCCGCGAACGCATGAAGCTGCGCGACAAAGTGCTCCGTTTCCTAGCCGGTCGCGGGTTTTCTTATTCCGTTTCCGTCGAGGCTTGGCGCGAGGCAGTCCGAAGACTGTTCGACGAGGCGATCGACGAAGACGGACCGACGGTTGAATGAGCCATTAACAAACTCGCAATGCATCAGATGGAGCGTCTTCTTCGCCCGCGTCATCGCGACATAGAACAAGCGTCGCTCCTCTTCCAGATCGTCGGTGCGCGAACTCGGGAAACTGCCGGGATTGACGTCGATCAAAAAGACATGATCGAATTCGAGCCCTTTGGAACCGTGGACGGTCGTGAGCGTCACGGCGGCATGTTCCGACCGCTCGCCGCGCATTGCGGACTTCGTTTCCGGTTCTGCCAATTCTTCGATGCGCTCGAAAAATTCGACCGCGGTCATACAGTATTTCGCGACGGCTTTGAGGGCGTCGAGCCGTTCGCGCAAGGCTCCCATCTGCTTTTCGTACCGACTGCTCAGGAAGCTCAGATAGCCGAGCTGAATTTCAATGAAGTGAATCGCGTCGTATGGCCGCAAATTGCGAAGCTCCGCAAAATGCTCCTCCGTACGTTCGAGGGTGTCGATCTGATAGTCTTTTAAGAAAGGAAGCGAAGCCGCTTTGGAAAGCATCGAGCGGGTCCCGCCCATTCGACGCGTTTCTTCGTACATATCCTTTGAAATGAATGCGTTCATCTTATACCAGATGACATCGAACGCTTCGGACGAATCCGGAATGAGTGCGAGCTCCATAAATGCTTTGAGGTCGCGGATGATCCAATGTTTAAATTCCCGTTCGATGCCATCGCGCGATCGATAGGCGATGCCGATACGGTCAAGCCCATCGACCACCGAGAGTGCGGAGAGACGGTTTCGAAACAGGACGGCAGCATTTTCTCCTTTCTCCGTGATCGCTCGAATTTGAGCACAAAGATTCTCATTGCGCTCGAGGATTGTCCGGTGCTGCGTCAATGCGATCGGTTGCTCGGCGGGATGGCCGGCTTGAATCTCTTTCGGATACCGGGCGAGATTGTCCGAGATGAAGCGAGAGGCCGCGGTCACGATGTTGCAATCCGATCGGAAATTTTGTGCGAGCTGATACATTTTCGCGTCGGGAAACCGCTCCGGAAAGCGGAGCAGGTATTCCGGATACGCGCCTCGAAAGCCGTAAATCGACTGATCGTCGTCGGCGACCAGGAAGAGATTGCGCTCCGGGCTCAGCATCTGTTCGATCAACGCAAATTGAAGCCGAGACGTATCCTGTGCTTCGTCGATTTGGATATATGGAAATCGGCGATACAAAGCCTCTCGCAGCGCGGGATGCGCTTGCAGCTTGTTCTTGGCGATCAGAAGCATGTCGTCGTAGTCGATGCGGTCATGCGCTCGTTTCATCCGATGGTACTCCGTCGCGATGTCGAAAAGGCGCGGGAAGGATGACGTAAAGGGCATCGTGTCGTCACGTTTCAGCATGCGGTTGTACAACAGTCCGATTTCGTTGGAGAGGCTTTCAAAGTCATCGTCCGTCAGATTTTGTTTCATGATTTGCTCGAGCATACGTCGTTGCTCAAACTCCTTTAGAATTTGAGGCAGACGGGTCCCGGTTTTGCGGATCAGCTCCAGGGAAAAGGCGTGAATGGTCGAAACGGGAAAGCGCGCATCCTTCAGCCGATGTTTCATATCGAGGGCCGCGGCGCGAGAAAAGGTCAGAGTCAGGATATGCTTCGGGTCGACTCCGCACGACGTGAGGTGTCGCAAACGCTCCAAGAGCAGGGTCGTCTTGCCGGAGCCCGGAACCGCCAATGTGAGTGCGGGGCCGAGTCCGTGTTGGGCAGCTTCCTTTTGATTTTTTGTCAATCGCATAGCTGTATTTTAGTGAAAAAAGCCTAAAAACTCAAATTGTTTACATATGCTCCATTTTGGAGTAACATATAGGCGTTACGATACCGATATATCCGATTACGATCGGATATTTGAGATTTTAGGAGGAAAAATGAAGTACGAAATCGTCGAAAAGAATGGCTGCGAAATAAAAATTCGCGTGACCCTCACAAACGAAGTGTTCAAACAAGCGGTCGATGCAGCATTTCAAAAGAATAAAGCGAAGTACACTATCCCGGGGTTCCGCAAAGGGAAAGCACCTCGCTCGGTTCTCGAGAAACACCTCGGTGCGGAGGTCTTCTATGAAGACGCGATCAATATCTTGCTCCCTGAGTACTACGAAAAAGCGCTCAAAGAGCTCAATATCGATCCGGTTGCTCGCCCGGACGTTGACATCGAGCAGGTTTCGCCGAACGAGGACTTCATTTTCAGCGCAGTTGTGACAGTGGCTCCCGAGTTTGAACTGGAAGGGTATAAAGGCCTTGAGGTTGAGAAAATCGACACGACGATCACAGATGAGATACTCGATGCCGAAATCGAAAAAAGCCGCAAACAAAATGCGCGCATTCTAACGATCGAGAACGAGCCGGCTCAAATGGGCGATACGGTGACATTGGACTATTCCGGTTCGGTGGACGGCGTCAAATTTGACGGCGGTACGGCAGAGGGACATCAGCTTAAACTCGGTTCCGGCATGTTCATCCCGGGATTCGAAGATCAGCTGGTCGGTCTCAACATCGGCCAAGATTCGGTCGTCACAGTGACCTTCCCGGAACAATACCATGCGGAGAACTTGGCGGGAAAAGAAGCGAAGTTCGACGTCGTCATCCGGTCGATTGAGCGCGAGTAGCTCCCGGTTCTTGACGACGAGTTCATCAAAGACATCTCGGAATTCGATACCATTGCGGAGTACAAAGACAATTTGCGCAAAGAGCTGGCTGAGAAGACCGCTGAGAGCGCAAGGCTCGCGGAACGTGACCGTGTGATCGAAGCGGCAGCCAAGCTGATTACCGTTGAAATCCCGGCCAAGATGATCGAAGCGGAGAAGGATGCGATGCTCCACGACTTTGATCACCAACTTCGTCACCAGGGACTGAGCCTTGACCAATACGCGAAATTCGTCGGTGGAATGGATGCGCTTCGCAGCCAGATGGAATCCGACGCGCTCAACCGGATCAAAACCGGCCTCGTGATTGAGAAGGTGATCGAGAAAGAAGGACTTGAAGTGACGGATGCCGACATCGAAGCGGAACTTCAGTCGATGGCGGAAAAACAAAAAATGGAGATCGATCGAGTCCGCAAGATCTTTGCAAACGACGGAGGCGAGTACCTCAAAAACACGCTCAAATCACGAAAAGCTGTTGATTTCCTCGTCGAGCATGCGAAGTTCGTCGATCCGAAATAGGAGGCGACATGCCATTTGTACCATATGTTATTGAGCAGACCGGACGCGGGGAGCGTTCCTACGACATTTATTCGCGTCTGCTCAAGGACCGCATCATCTTTATCAGCGGAGAAATCGAAGATCAGATGGCGAATTTGATCGTCGCTCAGCTTTTGTTCCTCGAAGCGGAGAATCCGGATAAGGACATCAATGTCTATATCAACAGCCCCGGCGGCTCGATTACCGCAGGCATGGCGATCTTCGATACGATGCAGCACATCAAGCCGAAGGTTTCTACCATCTGCGTCGGAATGGCTGCCAGCATGGGAGCCTTCCTCCTCGCAGCCGGAGAGAAGGGCAAGCGCTACGCCCTTCCAAATGCGGAAGTCATGATCCATCAACCTCTCGGGGGGACCAAGGGTCAGGCTTCGGACATCAAAATTCAAGCGGAACGCATCCTACAAATGCGAGATAAACTCAACAAGATTCTCGCGGAACGGACGGGGCAACCGCTCGAACGCATCGAAAAAGACACGGATCGAGATTACTTTATGAGTGCGGAGGAAGCGCTTCAATACGGTTTGATCGATCAAATATTTGGAGCATAAATGAACGAAATCATCAGATGTTCTTTCTGCGGAAAGCATGTCGATGAGGTGAAACGGATCATCTCCGGGCCATCGGTGCACATTTGCAACGAATGTGTCGACCTCTGTGTCGATCTGCTCGATGACGACCTCTACGAAGAAGCGCCGGCTGCTACCGACGAGCCGGTCGCGTTCACCGAGTTGCGAAAGCCGAAAGAAATCAAAGCAATATTGGATGATTATATCATCGGACAAGACCGCGCGAAAAAGACTCTCGCGGTCGCTGTTTATAATCACTACAAACGAATCCACGGGACCGTCGCGGACGATGTTCAGATGCAAAAGAGCAATGTCCTGTTGATGGGACCGACCGGATCCGGTAAGACCCTGCTCGCCCAGACGCTGGCGCGAATCCTCGATGTGCCGTTCGCGATGGCGGATGCGACTACGCTGACCGAAGCCGGCTATGTCGGAGAAGATGTCGAAAACATCGTGCTCAAGCTCGTTCAGGACGCGGATTACGACATCGCCAAGGCGCAGCGCGGTATCATCTACATCGACGAGATCGACAAGATCACGCGAAAGTCGGAAAACCCTTCGATCACACGTGATGTCTCGGGCGAAGGCGTGCAACAAGCGCTTCTCAAGATCATCGAAGGGACGATTGCCAATGTTCCTCCGCAGGGCGGGCGCAAGCATCCACAGCAGGAGTTTATGCGTGTCGACACGACCAACATCCTTTTCATCTGCGGGGGAGCCTTCGAGGGACTCGAAAATCTCGTCGCTTCCCGCGTCCATGAAAAGGTGATGGGCTTCGGAGCGGACATCAAGAGCAAGAAGGATGTCGTCGCGGGTGAATTGCTCGAGAAGGTCGAACCGAAGGATTTGATCAAATTCGGGATTATTCCGGAGATGGTCGGTCGTTTGCCGGTCGTCGTCTCGTTGACCGAGCTGGATCGCGACGCCCTGATCCGCATTCTGGTGGAGCCCAAAAACGCGTTGGTCAAGCAATACCAAGCGCTTTTCGCTCTGGATGGAGTCGAGCTCGAGTTCACGAGCGGTGCCTTGGAGGCGATCGCGGATGAAGCGATCGAGCGCAAGATCGGTGCCAGAGGTCTCCGTGCGGTCATGGAGGGCGTCTTGACCGATCTGATGTTTGAACTGCCGTCGGACGAGACGGTCAAACATTGTAAAGTTACCAAAAAAATGGTTCAGGATAAAAGCATTCTGAAGCGTTCACTGCCACAAGTCAGCTAAAATCCGGGAGGTGTCATGAAAAAACCGGAACGTATTAAGCATGCGGGAGATGCTGCTTCCGAAATCACATCCGGGATCCAACCGGTCCAAATCGACGATTCGATTCTGCTCGAGGAGACCGATTCGATCCCTTTGATTCCGCTCCGCGGAATTTCTCTCTTTCCCTATATGGTGAAACATTTCGACGTCGGTCGTCCGATGTCGATTCGTGCGCTGGAAGCCGCGATGGCAAAGGATCAGCGCATCTTTTTGACGACGCAGAAGGACATCGAAAAAGACGATCCCGATGTCAATGATTTTTATCATGTCGGCAACATCGTCAAGATCAAGCAAATGCTCCGCATGCCGGGGGATTCGATCCGCGTGCTGATCGAGAGCATTCAACGCGCAAGTCTGACCGACGTCCTTTCCAAAAATCCGTATTTCCGCGTCAAAGTGCGTCCTCATGTCGACAGCAAGGTGGTCGACAACGAGATTTACGCGCTGATGCGAAGCAACATTGTCGCATTCGAGAAGTATTTGGCGCTGACGTCCAAATCCTCTCCGGAGCTGATGCTCGCGATCTCCGCGATGGAGGAGCCGGGGCGTCTCGCCGACACGATCGCGGCGCAGGTCGTGCTCCGTCAAAACCACAAGCAGCAGCTCTTGGAAGCGATCGATGTCAAGACGCGCCTCGACCAATTGCTCACGATGATTCTTGCGGAAATCGAGATCATCGAGATCGAGAAAGAGCTCAATGAGCGTGTGCGCGGTCAGATTTCCAAGTCGCAACGCGAGTATTTCCTGCGGGAGCAGATCAAGGCGATCCGCACCGAGCTCGGCGACGAGGGAGCATTTGAAACCGAAGTGCAGGAGCTCCGAGATCGACTCAAGAAGCTTAAACTGCCGAAAAAGATCAACGAAAAAATCGAGAAGGAGATCGATCGGTATTCGAGGCTGCAACCGTCCTCAGCCGAAAGCGGTGTCATCCGAAGCTATGTCTCTCTGATTTTGGATCTGCCTTGGAAAAAGGAAACAAAGGATGAGATCAACCTTGTGGCGGCGGATCGCATCCTCAACGAAGACCACTACGGACTCGAAACCGTCAAGGAGCGCGTGCTGGAATATCTGGCGGTGCGTGCGCTGACCAAGAGCATGAAGGGTCCGATCATCTGTCTGGTCGGTCCTCCGGGAGTCGGTAAGACCAGCATCGCGCGCTCGATCGCGCGTTCTCTCAACCGCAAATTCGTGCGCATGTCGCTGGGCGGCGTGCGGGATGAGGCGGAGATCCGCGGACACCGTCGCACCTACATCGGAGCGATACCGGGACGCATCATCAACGGGATCAAAGAAGCGGGAACCAAAAATCCACTGTTTCTCTTCGATGAGATCGACAAACTCTCGAGCGACTTCCGGGGAGACCCGGCATCTGCGTTGCTCGAGGTGCTCGATCCGGAACAAAACAAAGAATTCACGGATCACTATCTCGAGATTCCGTTTGATCTCAGCAAAGTGATGTTCCTCACGACGGCAAATTCGCTCAGCACGATTCCGCGCGCTCTGCTCGATCGCATGGAAGTGATTCAGGTTTCCGGCTACACCGAGATCGAAAAACTCAACATCGCGAAGAAATACCTGATTCCGAAGAAGATGGAAGAACATGGCCTCAAGAAAGGGAGTCTCGCGATCGGAGACGACGCGGTACTGGCAGTGATCCGAAGCTACACGCGGGAATCCGGCGTGCGCGAACTCGAGCGTAAGATCGCCGATCTCTGCCGCAAAGTCGCGGTGCGCATTGTCAAAGAGGGTGCCGTCAATGTCAAAATTTCGGATAAGAATGTGATCAAGTACCTCGGCAAGCCGAAGTACCATTATGACCTGATCAGTCAAGACGATCCGGTCGGCATCGTGACCGGACTTGCGTGGACGCAGGTCGGCGGGGAGACGCTTTCCATCGAAGTCAATGTTATGGAAGGAAGCGGAAAGCTGAAGCTCACGGGGCGTTTGGGTGAAGTGATGAAGGAATCCGCGCAGGCGGCGTTGTCCTACATTCGAACCATTGCAAACGAATACGGCATCGACGAGAAGTTTCACGTCAACCGCGACATCCATATTCATATTCCGGAGGGTGCGATTCCGAAGGACGGACCATCTGCGGGCATCACGATGGCGACTGCGACCATATCCGCGCTTTCCGGCAGAAAGGTCGATCGTCTCGTCGCGATGACGGGCGAGGTGACCCTTCGCGGTCGTGTGCTTCCGATCGGCGGTCTCAAAGAGAAATCGCTTGCCGGAATGCGCGCCGGGGTTAAGAAAATCCTATTCCCCGAAGAGAACAAGAAGGATCTCGAAGAGATTCCCGAAGAAGTCAAGAAGGCGATTCAGTTCGTTCCGGTCTCTACGATGGAAGAGGTGCTGGCTCATGCTCTGCTTCCCGAAAAAAAGACCGCCAAAACAAGGAAAAAGAAATGAAGATTCGACAATCACGCTTTGTGACCTCGGCGGTGAGCCGCTCACAGTATCCGGAAGGCGATCTCCCCGAGATCGCGTTCGCGGGGCGTTCCAATGTCGGAAAATCGTCGATCATCAATATGCTGCTCGGGCGGAAGGGACTGGCAAAGACTTCCGCTACGCCGGGCAAGACACAGCTCGTCAATTTCTTTGATATCGACGGGCTGTTCCGCTTTGTTGACCTACCGGGATACGGGTTTGCCAAGGTCTCGAAGGAGGTCAAGCAGAACTGGGGCAAGATGATTGAAGGGTATCTCAAGCATCGTCCGCAGCTCATTGAAGTCGTATTGCTTTTAGACATCCGTCACATCCCGACTGCGGAAGATGTGCAGATGTATCAATGGATCGAACAGGCCGGTCACGAGGTGTTTCTGATCGGCACCAAGGCCGACAAGGTCAGCCGACAAGCGGCACAAAAGCAGATTCAGGCGATTCGTGCGAAGCTCGGGGCTCCGGCGGCACAAAAGATTTTTTTGACCAGCTCCGTGGACCGGCAAGGCAAATACGAAGTCTGGGATGAATTCAACCGTAAATTTGCGCAGAAAGGATATGATATCTTTGTCGAGCGCCAACAACCAAATGGGTAGGAGGATCCAATGAATCCAAAAATTGAAATGAAGTTGAAAGACAAGGGGACTCTCGTCATCGAGCTTTACCCTGAGATCGCACCGGAGACGGTCGCAAATTTTGTCGAACTGGTCGACCGCGGATTTTACAATGGTCTGATCTTCCACCGCGTCATTCCGGGCTTTATGATTCAAGGCGGGGATCCGGAAGGCACCGGCATGGGCGGATCGGACAAAACCATCAAAGGGGAATTCCGACTGAACGGATTCGACAACCAGCTCAAGCATACGCGCGGCGTCATCTCGATGGCACGCTCTCAAAATCCGAATTCCGCCTCTTCGCAGTTCTTTATCATGCACAAGGATTCACCGCATCTCGACGGTTCGTATGCAGCCTTCGGTAAGGTGTTGGAAGGCATGGAATTCGTGGATCAGATCGCGAACGCGGATCGCGATGGCAGAGACAAACCGTATACGGACCAAATCATTGAAAGCGCAGTCGTCGTAGCGCGATAGGAGATACAATGGCACATCAACTCAAGGGACTCCAACCGGAGCGCGTATTCCACTTTTTTGAAGAGATTTCTCAGATTCCGCGCGAGTCGGGAAATGAACTGGCGATCGCTAAGCATTTGGAGGCATTCGGGCAATCGCTCGGCTTCCGGACGGAACGCGACGAACATCACAATGTGATCATCTACAAGCCGGCGTCCGCTGGGATGGAAGCGAAGCCGACCGTGATTCTGCAGGGACATTCCGATATGGTCTGCGTGAAGGAAGACGGCCTCGATTTTGATTTTGCGACGCAACCAATTCCGCTCGTCGTCGACGGCGATATGCTTCGTACTGCGGGAACCACATTGGGAGCGGACAATGGGATCGCTGTCGCGATGATGATGGCGATTCTCGAAGATTCGAGCCTGGTGCATCCTCCGCTCGTCTGCCTGATCACCGCGACGGAAGAAACGGGAATGGATGGGGTCATGGGCCTCAAGCCGGGACAGGTCAGAGGAGACATCCTCATCAACCTCGATTCGGAGGAAGAAGGCAAGGTACTGACTTCCTGTGCGGGCGGCATCAACCATCACATCATGCTCGTGCCGGAGCGGGAACCGATGGCGGATCGCAGCAAGATCAAACTGATCGTCAGCGGCCTCTCGGGGGGGCATTCCGGCATCGAAATCAACACCTGCCGTGCCAATGCGATTAAGTTGCTGGGACGTGTTGCATCGGAGCTGTTCGAGGCATTCGATGTGCGTCCGATTCGGATGTCCGGCGGAGAGAAGATGAATGCGATCGCAAAACGAGCGGAGGGCGCCTTCGCGATTCGTACGACCGATCGAGCGGCGATCGAAGCGAAAGTGGCCGAGCTCGAAGCGCGATTCCGCAACGAATACTCCATCACCGAACCTGGTCTGAAGCTCGAGCTCGTCGAGCCGAAATGCGGCGGGCATGGTCATGCGCATGGAAAGGGCGGCCAAGGCTGCGGCTGCGGTGGAAAGCATGAGATGTTGACGGCGGAATCGGCGCACAAGGTGATCGCATTGTTGCGCTTGGCTCCATTTGGACCGCAGTCGATGAGCGCGGGGGTACCGGGTCTCGTCGAGAGCTCGATGAATCTGGGACTCTTTGAGCTTCCGGGAGCGACCGGCTCGGAGATGCTTCTACGGACCTCGATTCGATCGTCCGTGCGTTCGCTCAAATACGAGATCGTTGATCAGATGGAGCAGATCGCCAAACTGATCGGTGCGCGCACTTCGACGCGCGCGGATTATCCGGAATGGCAGTTCAAGGAGCATTCTCCGGTTCGTGAGCTGATGATTCGGGTCTACCATGAGATGACCGGCAAGGAGCTGGAAGTGGCGGCGCTTCACGCGGGTCTTGAATGCGGCTTCCTCACGGATCGCGTCGGCGATATCGACATGGTGTCGATGGGACCGAACCTTCACGATGTTCACACACCGAAGGAACGACTCAGCATTTCGTCGACCGCTCGTGTGTATGACTTCCTCTTAAAGGTATTAAGCCGAATTTAAATCCTTTTGAATCGTTCTTGCGCTTCGTGATATAATAAACCAAAAAAGTCAGGAGGAAATATGTCAATTTTTAACTTCATCAAAGGCGAGTTTCTCGAAGTCATCTCCTGGGAGGATGACAGCCAGGACACGATGGTATACAAATTTCCTGTTCCTGAGAAGCAGCAAATCAAAGAGGGAGCGCAGCTCATCGTCCGTGAATCTCAGGTAGCGGTCTTTGTGTACCAAGGCCAGATCGCAGATGTCTACGAACCCGGCAAACACACATTGAACACGGATACGACTCCGGTCCTGACGACTCTGTCAAACTGGAAGTATCTCTTCAACAATCACTTTAAAACCGACGTCTATTTCATCAACACCAAGCAGTTCCTCAACCAAAAATGGGGCACATCCAATCCGGTGATGATGCGTGATCCGGACTTCGGCCTGATCCGTCTGCGTGCCTTCGGGGTCTACTCCTTCCGCGTTTCGGATCCGGTGACCTTCCTCAAAGAAGTCTTCGGCACCAATAAGATGTTCACCGTCGATTCGGTCAACGAACACCTGAAATCGGCAGTCGTTTCCGGATTATCCGATGCGCTCGGTGAGTCCAAGATCGCAGCTGTCGATCTGGCGGCGAGTTACACGGAGCTGGGACAACTCGTTCAGGACAAGTTGCAGGAGCGCTTTGGCAAGCTCGGTCTCGCGGTATCCGATTTCGTGCTCGAGAATGTCTCTCTGCCGGAATCCGTCGAGCAGGCGATCGACAAGCGTTCGCAGATGGGCGCGCTTGGAAACATGGATCAGTATATGAAATATCAGACTGCCGAAGCGGTCCTTGCAGCCGCCAAGAACGAAGGTGGCGGAATGGCGGGAATGGGCGCAGGTATGGGCGCCGGCATGGGCATCGGACAGGCGATGGCGCAAGCGATGCAGCCGCAGCAGCAAGCTCC
>JAUMWO010000029.1 GCA_030529605.1 Bacillota bacterium
TGTTCCTTGCTGGAAGCGGCGATGCTCTCCAAACTGCTGATGCGATCCTTTTCTTGTTGTAAATTGGACTCGAGTTGCGTATTGACGTCGGTGAGGCGGTCGGCAACCACTTGATTGTAAATGGAATTGGTCAGCAACACGACATTGGCAAGGATTAAAATAAGAAGTATAGAAAAAGCGGCGACCAAGTTGAACTTGATCTGCCGAATGGATCGGTTGGACTGAGGAACCAGCATCAGAGTGACGCGATTTCTCCGGAAGTAGTCTTTAATGCGTTTCATGGTGTCCTCCAAAAAAATCTGTTCCCATTATACCATGTCTACGAAAACTCAAACAATAACTTTACTTCACGGTTTATTTTCCATAAAATAAGGTGGGAGGGACTATGAATGATCGAGTGATGCGTGTCGAGGAGAATCTGCGACATGTTTGTTATAAGGTTAAGATGAAGGGGAGAGAGATGCTCAATGAGTATGGAATCACTCCCCCTCAATTTGATGCCCTGCTTGTTTTGAGACGCAACCAAGATATGTCGATCAGTGATTTGAGCCAAAAGCTCTTTTTAGCGAGCAGCACATTGACGGATCTGCTCGACCGGATGGAGCGAAATGAATTGATTCTTCGCAAGAAGGATGTGAAGGATCGACGCTGCATCCGTGTGAATATTGCACCGAGAGGACTTGAAATCATCCAGATGGTGATGAAGACTCGCCAGGAGTATATCCAGTCTCTGCTCGACCCGATGATGGAGTCGGAGATCGAGAACTTGGACCGATCGATGATCCTGCTCAATGAGAAAGTCAAGCTATAGGGGCGACATTTGAAAAACATCAACAACCGTTATGAGATTGTAGAGACAATCTCGAGCGAATCCAATACTATCGAATACTTAGTCCTCGACCATCTGTACGGCGGCAAGGCAAAGCGAATGTGCGTCTTTGAACCGGAGCTGTCCAATGTCGACTTTGTCAAAGATTTCGAACGCCATTTTATCGACCTCAAAAGCATACAGCATGAAGGATTGGTCAATCTGTTCGAATTTGCACCGCTTCAGACCGTGGACAACACCCAGGTTTCGCGCAAGCAATTTTATTACACCTACGAGCACACGGACGATCGACAGCTCGTGTCGTATCTGGATCTGGACAAATCCGAGATCACGCGGGTCATCGTCGAGATCTGTAAGGTGCTCCGTTTTTTGCATTATCGCGGCTTTGTGTATAAATTGCTCAGCTTTGATCATGTCAAAATTTTTCGCACCCCCCGCGGCATTCGCGTCAAATTGACGGATGTCGCGCACATCAGCATCGCGGACTATCGGTTCAAAGTGAATCATGAGATCGCGAGCGATTTTGTCGCGCCCGAAGTCAGCTGGGGCGAAGAGCTCAGCGCGCGAGCGGATGTTTACTCGCTCGGCAAGATCTTTTATTATCTCTATTTTCAGCAGGATTATCGGTTGAAGACGATCGACAAGATCGGGCCGATCAATCCGTTGAATCGCTTTATTCTCAAAGCGACGAGTCAGATTCACGAAGAGCGCCACGAATCGATTTTGCATTTCATTGCCGAGATGTCCAAGCTCCTCTGGATTCAAGTCGACAACTCGGACATCGGGTTTTACGACAAACTCAACGAGAACACCCGAATCATCGGTCGTGATAAATTGATTGCCGAAATCGTCGGAATCATGGACTCCCGCGCGCTCAAAGGGACCAAGACGCAAGCAGTCTATGTCGAGGGCGAGGACGGCTCCGGGAAATCGCGGATCATCCGAGAGATTCATCATGTCTGCCGTTTCAATCGCTATGCGCATGTGGTCCTCAAACCGTCGCGCCGCTCCGAAGAGTATTACTGTCTCAAGTCGATCGTGCGTTTCATCCTGAATCAGGACGATGTCAACTCCGTGCTTTTGACCAAATACGGCGTCGAGCTGGGAGCGCTGGCACAGGATTTGATCCTGTCTCAAAAGACGGCGGAAAAGCTCGACCTCTTTTCGGGCCGACTTCGGATCGTCAACCGCATCGTCAACTTTGTCGTCGACTACAGCACCAACAAATATTTAGTGCTCCTCGTCGATGATGCGGAGTATTTGAGCGAGACCGAGCGGCTTTTCTTTGAGCAATTGTTGCGTCATTCTTCCAACAACGGCTGCTTCGTCGTGTTTGCAGGGCGCGACTTCGGAGATCTCACCAAGAAGCCGATCCATCATATGACGCGGCTCACCTTTGCAGCGCTGACCATCGACGAAATCGCCGAATTGGTCAAGGCGACGCTGGGCATCAACTACTACCCGTATCAGCTCGTGCATAAATTGATGGTTGAAACGCAAGGAAATGCCGCGTTGATCCGTCGATTGCTCAAGGCGTATTACGATCGCGGCATCATTCGGTTTGACGCCGCGAAGCTCGATTGGCATTTTTCCACCACGGAGATGGACTATCGGCTCGACAATTTTGCCGACATCGGATCGAGCAAAAAAGAGGTGATCCTCGATGTGTCCGACCGAGATCGCCAGTATCTGCGCATCCTATCCGTGCTGAAAGGCGATTACAACATGCGCGTGATGTTCGAAATGATCGAGGTCGATGAAGACGACGGGTACTCCTTTCTTTACCGCGCTGACGAACTGAATCTGCTCAATCAGCGGATTTCCGATGTCGAATATGTCTTTTCCTTCCAGAACAAAGAGCTGCAACGCGAGCTGTATTCGACGTTGAGCAAGGAAGAAGTGGAGTTTTACAACCGCCGTGCGGCGTCGATCTACATCGAGCGCTATGAGACCTATCGGAACATCGAAGTGCATTTGATCACTTATCTGCAACTTTCCAATCAGTTGCAATTGGTGTATCAGTATTCGACCGAATTTGCGAACGCCTATCTCAAGCTCGGACTCCATTACCAAGCGATCGAGCAGTTTGAGCACGCCAAAAATGCGTATGCCGAGCTCGGCAAGCAGAAGGAAGTGCTTCTCCTTTCGTTTAAAATCGGCGAGCATCTCACCAATTTGGGGCGCCTCGACCTCGCCACAAACCAATTCGAATTCGTCATGTCCCACTCCGAAGACCGACGGACGATTCTGCGGGCTCGGATCGCCTTGGCTCGGATATTCTTTATGCGATCCAAGATCCACGAGGCGTTTAAATTTGCGACCGAGTGTAAGCGAATGGCGGAGGAGTTGAGCGATCCGGATCCGTATTTTGAAGCCGTCCTGATCCTGTGTCAGTGTCATCGTTTCCTGAGTCAGCAGAATGATTCGAAGGCGTTGCTCGACGAAGCCCTCGAAAAAGCGATCGATCAAAACCGCAAGGATTATTTTTACTTGTTGCAGTCCGAAATGATGAATACGGAACGGCACAATGTCAACGGCAAGGAAGCGATCGATGTGATCGATGTCGGCATCCGATACTTTGAGAGCATCGGAGGAATCGAGCGGACGATCGATCTGCTGGATCTCAAAGGAAGCACCTATGTCTTTTCGGTGGGTGATTACAATGCTGCTCGGGATTGTTTCCGAGAGGCGAGCACGCGCGCGTCGCAATGCGGGATCACGATCCATCAAGCAAGATTCCAAAAGAATGTGGGCGATTCGTATTGGCTGGAAGGACGTTATGAGCAGGCGGTGAAAGCTTATGACGAAGCCTTCAACCTCGCTGAAGAATTCGGACTCAAGGACATCGCGATCTTGGCGCTGTCCTGTTACTGTCAGTCCAAGATTGCCAACGGCGAGTACGGCAAGGCGAATACTTTGCTCTCCAAACTCGAACATGAGCTTCAGGTCAGTACGCCGCGCAATTCGGCATTCGTCGAATTCCGATTGATGCAGATCGAGTACTATCTCGGACTCAACGACATCATGCGGGTGAAGCAGCTCCGTTATCAATTTGATTCCGCCCTGATCTACGATCGGTACCGTTCGTTCTGGCTCAAGGTGCTGGATCTGCGCATTGAATACAAGTCGGCTCTGCTGTCCGACCGCTCGGACATCCACCGGCAGTCCGACATCATCGAAACAATTTTTGAGTTGTCCCGACAGGTGCGAAACCATCGTTATGCGAAGCTGTTGAGGGAACTGATCCTGGAGATCATGATCAACATGCTTCTCGGCAACGACATCGTCCACATCAATCGATTGACAAAATTGGACGATGAGCTGTCCATGTATTACAATACACAATTGGTGCGTTTCCGTCGCGAATTGACACGCTCGGTTATGAACGATTATACGATCACGCGCATCAACAACATGCTGAGTTCGGCGGAAGAACAGTCCTTGGAGCTGCAGTGGAAAATTCATTACATGCTCGGTAACTTGTACCACGAGGATTTGGATTACTACAATGCCTTCCGGTCCTATCTCTATTCGCTCGACCTCGTGTCCGACATCACCAATCGAGTGCCTGCCGAACACAAGGGCAGCTATATCCTCAACGATCCTTACAAGATCAATCTGCGTGCGCGGCTGAATCGGATGATTCGACACATCAGCGCCGAGTCGGATGAGGGGATGAGCTCGGCGGATTCGATGATCCTTTCCGTCGAGGATTTCTTCGACACGAGTCAGATCAACCGAATGCTTGGATCCAAAGGATTCGAGGAGCTCGCGCCGAACCGCTATCATCGGTTCTCGGCGCACAAGGTGAAGGATCTGATGCAAAATCTGAGCGGCAACGAGAACGAGAATTTCCGTTCCGTGCTGGAATGCATGATGAGCGATGCCTTCGCCGAGCGGGGCTTTCTGTACTTCCTCAATGAGGACGAGAGCATATCCGAAGTCATCTCGGCGAATCCGGAAGATGAGCCTTACGATGTCATGCGACTCGTGTACAGCATCGGCAATGACGATGAAGGGCTCTGCATTTCCAAGATGAATGCAAAATCTTCGGTCAAGCTCCTGAACAACGAGCAGAAAGCGTTGATGTACTTCCCGATTTTTGCTTCGTCGAACGAGCGGCATCAAGAGCGCAGAAAATATGACATGCTCGATAATCGCAAGAAAATCATCGCCTATGTGTTTCTCGATTCCAACAATGTCATCAACCGATTCAACGACGAGAGCTTCCGCAAGGTGAAGTCGTATTCCAATCTCATCAACCTCTTCATAGACAACTACAATCTCAAGAAGAGTGCGACGATGGATAAGCTGACCGGAGTTCTCCTGAGAAAGCATCTCGAGCAGCGCTTCTCCAACATCCTATCGAGCGCGAGAAAGCAATCGATTCCGTTTTCGGTGATCATGCTCGACATCGACCGGTTCAAGGCCGTCAACGACACCTATGGACATCGAAAGGGCGACGAGATCCTGACGAAACTCGGTGAACTGCTGGTGCGTTCGACTCGATCGACGGATTTGGTCGGCCGCTACGGAGGAGAGGAGTTCATCCTCCTGCTTCCCGAGACGACAGCGAACGATGCGTTCAAAGTCGGTGAAAAGATCCGCCGCACGGTCGAAGCCTCGCATCTGATGGGAGAGGACCAGACGCTGACCATCAGTCTCGGGGTCGCGACCTATCCGGAGGACGGGGTCAATGAGGAGGAATTGGTCGAGAAAGCCGACCAGGCGCTCTATTACTCCAAAAACAACGGCCGCAACCGGACCACGTCTTGGGATCCGATCCTTCTCAAGAGCGCTCACCGATACGATCGTCTGACCGGCATCATCACGGGACAAATCGCAACGGATACGAGAAATGTCCAAGCGATGCTTCGCGTCATCGGTTGGATGAACAGCGACAAGCTGCTCGATGTTCGCCGTGACGACATCTTTGGGGTCTTGTTGGACATCGTGCAGGGAAGCACCATCGATTTTTACGCCTTCGACGAAGGTGGCGAACTTTGCGATGCGGTTCGGAAGCAGCGAGGGGTCGAATCCCTCAAGCCGATCGACAATCCTGACTACCGGAGCATCGAACGCTTCCGCGGTGTCAATGCGCGTGAATACTTCATCGATTGGGATGCTCCGGTCGCGCCGGGGGTCGATGAGGATTTGTTCGATTGGGAGTCGCTGATCGTCGAATCGTTTCATTCCAAGGAACGCTGCGGGATCCTGATCGTTCGTTCGCCGATCCGCGAAAAGGAGTTCGATTATTCCAACTTCAACTTCGTCGACTCATTGCGCCCGGTACTGGAGCGCACTCTGTTTTAGCAAGGACAACGGAATTCATGGAATATAGGAGGATATTTTGAAGCAGATTCAGATCAACGGAGATTCGATTATGCTCGAGTCGCTCGTGCAGTTTACAAGGGGCGATGCGGAGCTTGCATTTACTGAAGAGGCCAGAGAGCGGATTCGAAAGTCGCGCGCTTATGTCGATCAAGTGGTTCAAGACAAACGAGTCATTTACGGGATCACAACCGGATTCGGCAAGTTCTCGGACGTCGTGATTTCACAGGAAGAGACGGCGGCGCTCCAAGAGAATTTGATCATGTCGCACTCCTGCGGTGTGGGTAAACCGCTTGCGATCGACCATGCGCTCGGTGTGATGTTGCTCCGGCTGAATAATTTTGCAATCGGGCACTCCGGTGTTCGTCTCGAAACGGCAGAAACCTTGCTGGCTATGGCAAACCGTCGCGTGGTGCCTGTGATTCCGGAGAAGGGATCGCTCGGTGCTTCCGGCGACTTGGCTCCGCTTTCTCACATGGTGCTGGTTATGATGGGAATGGGGGAAGCGTTCTATGGCGGCGAGCGGATGAGCGGGGCGGAAGCGATGAAACGAGCAGGCATCACTCCGATCGGGCTCGCTGCGAAGGAAGGCCTCGCTTTGATCAACGGCACGCAGGTGATGACGTCGATCGGTGCGCACACCTTGTATGATGCGATCGCGCTGGCGAAGATGGCGGATGTTGCTGCCGGCTTGACCATGGAAGCGCTACGCGGGATCACGGATGCGTTTGATCCGCGTCTCCACCGGGTACGTCCGCATGCCGGTCAGCAAAATACGGCAGAAAATATCCTTCGCATTCTCGAGGGATCCAAGCGCACGACAAAGCAAGGAGAAATCCGGGTACAGGACGCTTACACGATCCGTTGTATCCCTCAGATTCACGGCGCGACGAAAGATGCGCTTCGTTATGTGCGGGAGAAGGTTGAGATCGAGATGAACTCGGTCACGGACAACCCGATTATCTTTGCAGAGGACGATGCGGTTTTCTCCGGCGGGAATTTCCATGGTCAGCCGATGGCATTGCCGTTTGATTTCCTCGGTATCGCGATCTCTGAGATCGCCAATGTCTCCGAGCGTCGAATCGAACGTCTTGTCAATCCGCAACTCAGCGGATTGCCGGCATTCTTGATCCAAAACGGAGGAGTCAACTCCGGTTACATGATCGCGCAATACGCTGCTGCGGCACTGGTTTCGGAGAACAAGGTGCTCGCTCATCCGGCATCCGTCGATTCGATTCCGTCCTCGGCGAATCAGGAGGACCATGTGTCGATGGGGACCATCGCCGCACGCAAGGCGGGGGAGATCCTGCGCAATGCGGAGTATGTCGTGGCGATCGAGATGCTCGCAGCGTTACAAGCTTTGGATCTGCAAGGTTTTGATCAGGCGGATCGGCTCAGTCTTGCGAACCGCAAGGTATATGATATAATCAGGGAAAAGGTTACATTTATGCAAAAAGATCGCGTGCTCCACTTGGATTTTGAAACCGTTCATGCGATCATGCGATCCGGTGAGATCGTTTCGTGTGTCGAAGCGACGATCGGAGCCTTAAAATGTTAGAGCCGCAAAAAATGGCTCGTCTCAACGAGCTCGCGCGAAAGAAAAAGCGTGAGCCGTTGACTCTCGCCGAGCAAAAGGAGCAGCACGCTCTGCGCGAGGAATACCGTGCTCTTTTCCGCGAGAGTCTGCGTCAGAGGCTCGAAAATATTGAAATCCGATATACGGATGAGGAAGAAACCAATGAGTAAGCAATACATCATCTTTCGGCTCGGAACCGAGAGTTTTGCCGCGTCGATCGACCAAGTCGTTTCGATCACCGATGCGCATGATCTCTCGTATGTGCCGAATGCCCCGGATTACATCGAGGGACTGATGAACTTGCGCGGCGAAGTGCTCCCGGTCATCAATCTCAAGAAGCGATTTGATCTCCCTCAGGATCGGGCGTCCAAGCGGATTTTGATCTCGCGTGTCGACGGGAGGGGAGTAGGGTACCTGGTCGACGATGCGTCGCAGTCGATCACCAAGGAAGAAGGTGATATTCTGCCGCCGCCCCATATTGCGTTGCGCGATGGAAACGACTTTCTGTCGGAGGTCGCGATCGAACAAAACCGTTTGATCTTAGTGGTGGATCTGCACAAGGTGCTGAGCGCCAAGGAATACGAGCAGTTGGCGGATCATATCTAGCTCTGCCGAAAAGGAGGAAATATGAAGTCAGTTCCGGTTTCGGAATTGCCGATCGGTGTGGAAATCTCGAGGGACATCTTCAATGAAAATGGCAATGTGATTCTCTCGACGGGTACCAAGATCGCGCAAAAACATATCGACTATCTGCTCGCATATGGAATCGATCAAGTGTTTATCCGCGAAGAGTCCGATGCGGCGGTCACACAGTTCGGAGACGATGCACAAAAGCGATATCAGTCGCTGCGTGATATGTATGGACGCCTCGTCGAACACTCCAAGGCGATGACCGTGGCAGCGCAAACCAACCCCGCTTCGATTGACTTTGCCGGAATCATCGCCGACCTCGATCCGGTGTTGAAGCTCTTGCTCGAAGACAACGACATTTTACGCAGTCTGCGCAATATCGGAAGCGGAGAGAGCTACCTCTACACGCATCCCGTCAATGTTTCCTTGCTTGCTGCGATGCTTGGAAAGTGGCTGGAGCTCGAAGAGTCCGAGCAGTACCTGCTCGCCTACGCGGGTTTCTTTCACGACATCGGAAAGGCGCGTGTCAAACAGGAATTGTTCTTCAAGACGGATCCGCTCGCGAGCTACGAGATTTCGGCGGTTCGAGAACATGCGATGCATGGGTACGAGCTGCTCAAGAATGCATTCGTCGGTGTCGATCCCAATCTGTTCTCGCATGATATGGTTCAGGAGATGCTGCAGGTTGCGCTGGCGCACCATGAGCGCGTGACGGGCACGGGGTATCCGTTCGGGCTGAAAGGGGATACCATCTCTTTCTACGCGCGTGTCGTCGCGGTGGTTGACGTGTACGACGCGATCACGTCCAATCGCTATTATCGCGAGGGAATTTCGCCATATGTCGCCTTCAAGCTGCTCAAAGAAGAGAGTTTCAAAGGGCTCGATGCGACGGTCTCGCAGCTCTTTCTCAAGAACATTTCGCAATTCTTTATCAACAATCGCGTGCGGCTTTCGGACGGACGAATCGGCGATGTCGTCTATGTCAACAAATTTGCCCTCAATCGCCCGCTGGTCAAAGTCGGCGACGATTACATCGATCTCTCGACCGACTATTCGCTCGACATCGTCGAAGTGATCATCTAAGGATTGTCCTTTCGGAAACAAGCAGAAGTCCTAAGCGCCCATCGGTGGCGCTTTTTTTTCGCAAAGGTGGTCAAATTGTCGTTAAATTGTTATTTTTATGTCATTCAGAACAAAGTACTTGACACTTTCGTGTTCTGAGGTTAAGCTACTATCTGGAGTCGAGCTTGTTTGAAATTTGAAATACTGGCTGTCGAACTCCGATAAAACCAGTCGGGATTACAATCAAGGGAGGTTTGGCGTTTTCCCATCGGCGATAGGGAGATGCCGCAAGGTCAACATGAAAGAGAGTTACGCAGACATAATCAAACAACGTCGCGATGTCTTTGTCGAGATCGCGCGTATGGCATACGAAGATGAAGATCTACGCAAATTGGAGCATTCGGTCTATCGCATTTTGCCGGGGGAAGTCGGCTACAACCGCGATAGTATCTTCAAAGAGCGTGCGACTGTAGGACAGCGCCTGCGAATGGGGCTCGGTCTCAACTGCCACAGCGCCAGCGAAATGCGCAGCATCACCGATGGAATCGAAGAAGTCGATATCGATGTGATGTACTATGAGACGCCGTTGGTCGAAGTGATCAGCTTTGCTTGTGAAGCTTGTCCGACCAATTCTTATGTGGTTTCCGATCAGTGCCGCAAATGCTATGCGCATCCTTGCATCAATGTCTGCCCGGTCGGCGCGGTCTCGATGGGAGCGACTCGCACCATCATCGACCAGAGCAAGTGCATCCGCTGCGGTCGTTGCCACAGCACCTGCCCTTATTCGGCGATCGTTCATTCGGATCGTCCTTGTGCGAGCGTGTGTGGTGTGAAAGCGATCGGCAGCGACGATCTCGGGCGCGCCAAGATCGATCACAACAAATGCGTATCCTGCGGCCGTTGCATCACACAATGTCCGTTCGGTGCGATTGCGGATAAAACTCAAATTTACCAATTGGTCAAATCGATCAAGAACGGCGACAAAGTGTATGCGATGCTCGCCCCTTCGTTCGTCGCTCAATTTGGGGCGAATGTCAAACCGATGCAAATCGTCGAAGGATTGACGCAACTGGGATTCAAGGGAGTCATCGAAGTCGCGCTCGGCGCGGACTTTACGACTCTGCATGAATCGCGTGAGTTCGTCGAAAAAGTGCCGCATGAGATTCCGTTTATGGCGACCAGCTGCTGCGCGTCGTGGTCGATGATGGTCGAAAAGATGTTCCCGGAGCAATATGAGTCGATCTCGCACTCGCCATCGCCGATGATCGAGTCGGCGAAGTATCACAAAAAACTCGATCCGGAGGCGCGCGTCGTGTTCATCGGTCCTTGCGTCTCCAAGAAGGTCGAGGCGATGCGTGAAAATGTGCGCGGCTATGTGGACTTCGTCATCACCTTCGAGGAATTGATGGGGATGTTTGTCGCCAAAGGGATCGAGCTTGAAAAATTGCCGATCAGCCGTGCGATCGAGGACGACGCGTCGACGACCGGTCGTGGTTATGGCGTAGCCGGCGGTGTTGCGGCAGCGGTGAAGGACGCGATCCTTCGCATCGATCCGAATCGTGAAGTTCTCATCGAGAGCGCGCAGACTCTCCAGGACTGCGTGACATTGATGAAGCTCGCGAAGGCCGGCAAAAAGAACGGATACCTCATCGAAGGACTGGCTTGTCCGGGAGGCTGTGTCGGCGGTCCGGGTACCATCACTTCGTTCACGAAAGTGCGTAAGGAGGTCGGCAAGTTCATGAAGGAGAGTAAGTACGAGTCTCCGTTCGAGAACGAATATGTCGATAAGATCCTGCGTGAAAAGGAATTTGAAATCGAAGCCGAATAATCCGGCTTCGTCGAAGCAAATCAAAATGACTGCGTCGGTTGTGTGCTCGTAAGACAGTAAGAAATTCTAAAAATTTACTACTGTACGGCATCTGTCGAACGGGATTGGGAAACAAACGAACACACGGCATTCAGCTCGGCTGAGTGCCGTTTATGTTTTTTTGGGTGAAAAGCCCACAAATCAGAACAGGCATGACCGAAATCATGCCTGTTCCAAGAAATTTACATATTACTGTTTACGACCAATGAGTCTCCTACCTTTATCTTTTGTTATGTGATCTACTTCTTGTCATTGGGCTTGTGTTCCTCAAACATCTCGCGAATCTTGGCGATGTCCGAAGTGTGAGCGAGCGCCAACATCAGTTTGATGCGAGCCTTTTGTCCATTTAAGTTGAATCCGAAGATGGCGCCGAGATCCCGAAGCGATCGCCCTCCTCCCGGGTATCCGTAGCTGTCGAGCACGCGACCTTTCGGGCAGCGTGAGACGATGATGACGGGGATCGCTTTTTCGGACGCGTATCGGATGCCGTCCAGCATCATCGGCGGGAGATTGCCGCGTCCCATCGCTTCGATGACAAGTCCCTTCGCTCCGCGATCGATCGCGTACCGGATATAATCCGAATCCATTCCGACGCAGGCTTTGATCAGCGCGACGCGCTCTTCGTAAGACTGCGATTCGATGTGCTCGTGGGAGACGATGTTGCGATAGAAGATGACTTCGGAGCCATCCACGATACCGAGTGGCCCGAACTCCGGCGACTTGAAAGTATCGAGGGAGAGAGTATGTGTTTTGGTCGCTTCGCGAGCGGAATTGACCTCATTGTTGAGGACGATCAAAACGCCCATGTTTTTGGACGCATCGGATGCAGCAGTACAAATGGCTGCGGACAGGTTTGCCGGTCCGTCGTTACCAAGTTCCGAGTTGTTGCGCATCGCAGCGACGAAAACAATCGGTTTTTCGGAGTTGATGTTGAGGTCCAGAAAATATGCGGTCTCTTCGAGGGTGTCTGTACCATGCGTGATGACGACGCCGTCGATGTCGGGGCGAGCGAGCAATTCCTTCGTTTGTTGCGCAAGCTTCCAGATCAGCTCCGGAGTCATATGTGGACCGGGATAAGAGCCAAAAGGAATTTGTTCGACCTGAGCAAAACGATCGATGTTTGTGACCATGGAGAGGATCTCTTCGCTGGAGAGAGCCGGAATTGCGGCAGAGAGGCGCTCGTCCACTTTCATGGAGATGGTGCCTCCCGTGAAGATCACGGCGATTTTTTTCATAGTACCTCCGGATATAATCGGGTTTGCGTGACCATTCTAGCAGTTTTTAGGCCACAAAAAAAGCCCCGCGAGCGGGGCTGGGATTCTCTATTGAACGTCCTTGCCGAAGCTGCCCATCAGTTTTTCGGTCAGATTGCCGACAAGTGGGAAGTAAAACGCTTTGAAGCCATATGCGTTGACGACTCCGATGACCATGAAGACGAATGCCGCCAAGTTGATGATGATCGACAGGAGACCGACAAGACCGGCACCTGCGAGTCCTGCAGCACTTCCGGTAGCAAATGCGGCAGCAGCAGAAGCGAGCGAAATGACGATCAAGATAATGTTCAAAACACCGAGGATCACATTGATTAGAGCAGCTTGCAATGCGCTGAATTTGACGAGATACGAATCCTTTTCGACAAAGAAGATGACGAGAGGTAACAAGAATGGAACAAACTTGATGATCGGAATGTATCCGCTGATGAAAAGCAGTACATATGCTCCGACAGCAACGAGGTTGGCGCTGGTTTCGCCGATGGACGATTTGTGTGGTTCAAACGGTTTGGTCTTCATAGAATCCTCCTTTAACGATATTTCGATTATACCCTAGATCATTGCTATAATCCATATATTTTATAATATTTGTATCAATTATATTCGTGCAAGAAATCGCTTGCATTTCCACT
>JAUMWO010000001.1 GCA_030529605.1 Bacillota bacterium
TGAAGGAATCGGTGTCGCCCCGACTTTGGATCGCACTTCCCGCACCATGTTTTGGGCGATCGTCTCGACATTGAGATCTCCGTAGCGATTGCCGATGACGCCGTCGTATGCCGTGTAAGTCTCTCCACCATCTTTAAGCATCGCGACACCGTAAAGTAGGCAATAATTGCTGCGATCGGACAGATCCAGCCCCAAGGTGTTGCGCATCCGCATTTCACTGACGCTTTCGATATAGGTACAGCTCGATACATCGCTGAGCTCCGGCGCGATCTCCTTGACACGTTTTTCGAGGAGCAGCGGCATCCGGATCTTGTCCTCCACCGGCACCTGTTCCAGCCCCGGGTCGAAGGAATTCACCTCGACATAATCGCGCTTCTCGCCGAAGATAAAGACCCTATCCTGCGACTCGATCGCCTTTCCGTTGGCATACGCTTCCTCGATCAACATCTCGAGTGAGGATTCGTCGACGCGCTCCGTGTAGGAATACCCGAGCTTCCCATCGATGATCCCTCGATACGACAGCCCCCCGTCCTTGCTGATTCCAAACTTTTCAATTTCACCTTGGTAGGCGCTGACCGTCATCGACTCGCTCGAAGAATAATAGACTTCCTGCGCTTCAAAGCCTTTCGCCTTGCCCATTTCAAACAATGTATCGATCAAGCGATTCATGATTCTTGCCCTCCCACAGTGATTTCCGAGACACGCAGTGCCGGTTGTCCGAGTCCTGCCGGGATGCTTCCGCTGGACGCACCGCACATCCCTTCGCCGGATGCAAAATTGTCGGAGACCGCATCGATTTTTTGCAGAACTTCGAGACCGGTACCGATCAAAGTCGCTCCTTTCACCGGATGCGTCACCGTTCCGTTTTCGATCATATAGCCTTCGAGGACCGCAAAGTTGAACTCACCGGTCGCCGGATTGACCGATCCGCCCCCGAGTTTCGCTGCGTAAAGCCCTTTTTCGACTCCCGCAAACAGCTCGGCTTTCGGCATATTGCCATTCAAAATATAAGTGTTGGTCATCCGCGAAGTCGGAGCGAATTTGTAGCTTTGACGACGCGTTGATCCGGTCGGCGCCATGTTCATCCGCATTCCGTTGAGGCGGTCGACCATGTAGCCTTTCAACACACCATTTTCGATCAGCAGATTGCGCGATGTCGGGTTGCCCTCGTCGTCGATGTTGAGCGATCCCCACCCATTCGGGATGGTACCGTCGTCCACGGCGTTGACGAGAGGAGACGCGATCTGTTGACCGAGTTTGCCGGTGTACACGGAGTGCCCCTTCGCCACGGCACTCGCTTCGAGACCGTGACCGCAAGCCTCATGGAAAATAACGCCACCGAATGCGTTGTCGAGCACAGCCGGGAATCGTCCGCTCGGAGCTGCTTTTGCATCGAGCATCACGAGAGAGGTGCGAGCCGCTTCCGCCCCGATCGCCCGAACATCGATCTCATCGAACATCTCGAAGCCCATTCCGCGCCCGAAGGAATCCCGTCCTTCCTGCATCAGTCCGCCGCGCGTTGCGACAGTGGAAATGGAATACCGCGTACGCACACGCTCGTCGGTTTTGAACAAGCCTTCCGTGTTCGCGATCAGGATGTTTTGACGATAGTCCAAATAATTGACGACGACTTGAGAAATCTCGTTCGACGCTGCAAATGCGGCATCGGAGCCTTCGCGCATCAACTGCACCTTTCGCGCCGTCGCCACGGATTGCGGAACAATCTTGACCTCGTGATGATTGACAAAGGGAGTCTCGACCAAATCGAGCGCCGCCGATTTCGGCACTCCGGAAATCGTAGCGGCCGCCTTACGCGCCAGCGTTTTCAAGGTAGCGACATCAAACCCGCTCATATAGGTATACACCGCATTGAGCCCGTGAATGATGCGCAATCCGACGCCGTAATCCCGACCGGACAATGTGTTTTCGACGACGCCTTTGACCATGTTGATTCCGAGATTGAATCGGTCTTCGACATAGAGTTCGGCGAAGTCCCCACCGGTCGACATCGCGATGGCGAGCACCTCTGAGATGATCTGTTTTTCCAGCATGTTCCATCCTTCCTTCTATTTCAAGTGTTTGATTTCTCTGCAAAGCAAATCCGATGATGCGAACGCTGACGCAGCGACGCAACCGACTACAGCTCCAGCTGCATGACGAGATAACCCTCGAGATTGTCGTAGTCGCTCGCCCGGATCCAATCGATGCCGAAGGTCTCCATCGTGTGTTCCAAGATGAGACCGCCCGCGAGGATGATGTCCGCCCTCCGCGCGTCCAGACCGACCATCGATTTTCTTTCTTCGACGGATCTCCGAATGAGTTCCGCATTGATTTCACGGATCTGCGCCAGGGTCGCACGCTTCTCGTTGATGCGCGCGCCGTCATAAGGTCCGCCCATCTGATTCGCCATCGCCACAAAGGTCGTGATCGTGCCGCCGATTCCGATCGCGTATTCATAATGATACGGCCGAAACAGCGGCTTGATGGTCGCGATATGCTCCACGATTTCGCGTCGCAGGGCTTCTACCTCCTCCGGAGCGACCGGATCCGTCGTAATGCAGGCACCGGTCAGGCGCACCGCACCGATGTTGAGACTGAAAGCGTCCTTCATGCCGTCCCGACTGCCCGCAGCAACCTCCATCGAGCCGCCCCCGATGTCGATCACGAGGGCGTTCCCATCCGAATCCATCGTCTGTCGCACTCCGTGGAAACCCATTTCCGCTTCCGCATTGCCCGAGACGATGCTCAGTTCGATGCCGGTCTTGTTGTAAATCATCTGACGAAAGTCGATCCCATTGTAAGCGTCGCGCACCGCGGAAGTTGCAAAAATAAAGACCTGCTCTGCTCCGGCTTCCAGCGCTTCCCGATGGAATTGATCGATCGCGTTGAGCGAGTCGATCATTCGCTTGGGATCGAGCATCTTGGTCTCATTGACGCCTTTTCCGAGGCGCGCCATTTCCAGTTTTTTCTGTCGGTTCTCCAACCGTCCCCCTACCACATCCGCGATGAGGAGGCGGATCGAGTTGGTGCCGACATCAATGCAAGCGTATTTCATGGGGCTCCCTTTTCGATGTAGTAAAGAATCTCGTCGGGTTTGACCATCTTCAGCTTCTCGCGAGCCAGTTTTTCGATGTATTCCGGAGTTTGGGACAGCTTAAGCCGATCCTCCTGCATTTCGTTTTGCAAACGCAATTCTTCGCGCTCATTTTGCAGGGCTTCGTTGCGGATGCGTTCTTCTTGCAGTTTGATCTGCGAGACATAGATCTGATAGAGCAATATCCCGATCACTACGACAAAAAGCGAAATATAGAGGAAATTGGTTCGAAATACATTCTTTCTGGTGCGTCGTTTTGCCATAACGTTAAACAACCTCGTAGAGCTCTTTTGCACCGTCTTTACTGACATGTTCCGAGATCGAGAGCACGCGCACGCGCACCGAGCCGCTTCCCATCCGAACGTCGATCAAATCTCCGACGCGCACTTCGTCGCCGGCCTTGGCGACTTTGTCGTTGATGGAAACGCGACCGCCGTCGCAAGCTTCTTTTGCGACGGTGCGCCGTTTGATGATACGAGCTACCTTAAGATACTTATCGATTCTCATATCGTTATTATACTGTTCGGCTCGGGTGATTTCATTAACGAATTGTGAATATGAAAAAAACAATAGAGAAAAAGAGCCTCACTCGGAGAGTGAAGGCCCTTTACATTCATTACTTACCTTTTTTTGCAGCTTTTTTCTTAGGAGCGTTGATTACTTCTTTCAGCGCCTTACCGGATTTGAAAACCGGAGCTTTCGAAGCCGGGATATTGATGGTTTGCTTCGGGTCTTTTGGGTTACGGCCTTGGCGAGCTTTTCTCTCGCGAACTTCGAATGTACCGAATCCAACGAGTTGAACCTTACCGCCTTTTACCAGCTCCTCCTCTACGCTCTTCATGAAAGCGTTGAGAGCACCTTCCGAGTCCTTCTTAGTAAGTCCCGATTTTTCTGCAATGCTTGCTACCAATTCAGCTTTGTTCACAATAACCTCCTATACAGATAGTAGTGAGCTAGCTATAGTATAAATTTCAAAATCGTATATTGCAAGCTGTTTACGCAAATTCGTTACACATTTTTGCGTAATTTCTCATTTTTCTCCGCGGCCTTAGCACGGTTATACGCTTCTAACGCTTCTTCAAGGGTTGAAACGTGTTCGCCTGCAAAGACATGCGGGTGACGACGAATGATTTTTTCACAGATTCCACGGAGGACATCCCGGAGACCGAAATATCCCTCTTCCTCTCCGAGGATCACCTGAAACAGCGTCAGCATCAATACATCGCCGAGTTCTTCTTCGACGCCCTCGACATCGCCCTGTTCGACCGCCTGCAAAACTTCCTGCGCTTCGCCGACCAGGTCCTGAGCGAGTTGGAGAGAAGTCACGGTCTGATCCCACGGACAGCCGTTTTCCCCACGGAGGGTGCGAATCAAATCCATCAATTCGCGAATCGTTTCGTTTTTAAGTGTAGACCTAGGAACATAGATCGATGTCCGCGGTCCGTAGACCATTTCGGCACGATCGAGTTCCGACAGAGTACAGCGCACCAGATGTTCCTGTCCGGAGATCCCCGCCGAATCGACAAGAATCACGCCGTGGTCATCCCCATAAACCTCCGACAGCCGAAGTTTGAGCTGCGAGGCGGTCATGCGATCATACACTTGTATGAAAATTGAGTCGAGTGTCGGCACAGGCTCCGCCGTGGGATCCAAGGCGTCGATCACGGCGAGTCCATGCACCGGATCGATGCCGAGGCAAGTGATCATCGCGTCGATGAAACTGACGCCATGCACAATCTCCAAAGCCTCTCGTCCCAAACGTTCGATCAGGATCTCGACGGTTTTTTCCGCGACGAAGGGATTGCCCGGAACCGCATAGACCACGTTCTCGGATCGTTCCCCCTCCGCAATCACCGCATTTGCGATCGCTTGATAGACTTCATCGAAGGTTGCACTCTCTTCATAAACGGCATCGAAGGAGCGATATCGCATCCCTCGCGCCGCCAAATCCGCCACACATGGATGCTGTTCGGTGCGAAGCAGGATCTCACGACCGCTACAGAGCGCATCCAACGCGCGTACGGACAAATAATCCATGTCCCCGGGACCCAGTCCGACTACCGTCCATTTCCGACTCATTTCGTCCCCCTACGGAAGAGTTTCCGCTCCAATTTCTGCAGCTTCCGACCGCCCGGAATCATCGCGTAATCCTCATCGCTGAGCGTCTTTGTAAAGAAGAGCATAAAAAGATACACAACGACCCCTGCCGTGACCGACAAAATCGTCGCGATGCGTCCCAGGAACAACCCGAACACCAGCTGACTGATCCAGACGACGACGGACATCGCGATCACCGAGATCAAAGGCTTGACGAGTAACGCCTTGATATCCAGGCGGAACCCGAGATTGCGGTGCATCATCGCATAATTGAGCAAGAAGGCGACGATATAGGCGATCGTCGTAGAAATCGCGGCTCCGTAGATATTGAGCGAAGGAATCTGAATCAAAAAGTGGTTGAGCATCACCTTGCAAACGACGGAAATCAGCATGTTGACGGCAGGAATCATCGGACGATTCATCCCCTGTAAGATTCCCGTGGTCGCTTGGAACAATCCGAGGAAGATAACGCTCGGTCCCAGCCAAACCAGAAGCGCGCCGATGGTCGGAGCGACATCCGCTCGCGCCGGATACATCAGGTGGATGATCGGCGTCGCGAGCAGCATGATTCCCGCCGCCGCTGGCAATGCCAAGATGAATGTAATCCGGAGGGCATTGTTGATGAGCGAAGCCAATTCCGCCTTGGCCTTGATCGCCACATAGGCGGCGACTGCCGGAACGACGGATATCTGAATCGCCATGGTCAAGGCCTGCGGGAGATTGATGATCGTCAAAGCATAGGACGAGTACATCGCAAAGAGCTCATTGGCGTTTTGTTCGCTGAAACCGATCCTGGTCAGCAAGTTCATGATCTGCGCGACATCGACGATGTTGATCAACGGAAGAATCGCGGCGCCCAATGTGATCGGCACCGCGATGACCAAGATTTTTCGCACGATCTCCGAGCGCGTCAACGCACGGCCCGATGCCACATTGCGTTTCATCGTCGAGAGCGACGATGCGATGTTGTCCCCGCCGAGATTTCGTGCCTTGAGAAAGACTTTGCCGCCTGCCGCATGCGCTACGACTCCGGCTCCCCGGCGCACAAAGCGCGAATAGAACAAGAGGATCAAAGCGAGACCGACCGCCGCTCCGGCAGTCGCACCGAATGTCGCTCCGGCGGCCGCCGCCTCCGAGCTGATCTTGAGAAACAAGATGGCGAGCGCATAGCCGACGACGACGCGGCCGATCTGCTCGACCACCTGCGATAACGCAAAGGGAGTCATGGCCTGATAGCCTTGGAAATACCCGCGGAACACCGCCATAATCGAGACGATGAGGATGCCCGGCGCCAAAGCCAGAAGCGACAATTTCGCGCCCGGGTTGTTGATCCAAGTGACGATCCAGTCCGCGCCGAACCATACGACCAAAAAGCCAAACAAACCAATAGCCGACATCAGTACGAGGCCGGCTTTGAATGCGCTGTTGATATTTCGTTGTTCCCCGAGGGCGCGATACTCCGCGATCAACTTGGCAATCGCCGTCGGAAGCCCCGCCGTCGAGAGGACGACGAAGAGCGTGTAGACGGGATACGCGGCTGAGTAGTAGCCCATCGCGTCGAGCCCGAGGATGTTCCCGAGCGGGATGCGGAAGAATCCGCCGATCAGTCGTACGATCACTCCCGCCAGTCCGAGAACGAAAGCTCCTTTGACAAAGGAGTCTCTGGAGATGTTATCTTCTTTGATCATCCGATCTATTCCGCTCGTTCCGTGTGGATTTCGACCTTCGATTTGTTGAGAATCTCTTCGACACGCTTGAAGTATGCGCTGTTGACCAGTTCTCCCTTAATCGAAGTCTCCTGCTTTTCGATTTCAAGCTCTGCCACGCCGGCATCTTTCATTTGCTGCACCGTGCGTGTATCTTCGACTTGGATGATGTGGAAGCCGAAGTCCGACTGCACGGGATCCGAGATATCCCCGATCTTCAGAGAGAAGGCCATCGCCTCAAAGGTCGGCACCATCACGCCGCGGCTGAAATATCCCAGATCCCCGCCGTTTTGAGCGCTGCCCGGATCTTGCGAATACTCGGTCGCCGCGTCGGAAAAGCTCTTTCCTTCTTTGATCTCTTCGATGATCTTCTTCGCTTCTTCCTCAGTCTTTACCAGGATGTGACGCGCTTTGACCTGGACGATGCGATTGGTGTAAAGATCATTGAGCGCCTTTTGATCGGCTTCGACCTCTTGGCGCAACATCTCTTCGAATTTGGCGATGTACAGGCTGCGCTCGATCTCCTTGCGCACGAAGTCTTCGTCGATGCCGAATTCGGTCTTCGCCTTTTCAAACCCGCCGGTCGATTGCGATTGCTTCAGGAAATCCTGGAATTCCTTTTCGACCTCTTCTTTGGAGATGATCGTTCCCGTGGACCTGATGTAATTGACGATCGCGAGGTCATTGGCAAAATCATCCGCCATATTCTTCTTGAGGATCTCACTGAATTTGATGCCGTTGATTTCACGCTCGGCAATCTCTTCCCCGTACATTTGATTGTATGCTTTCAGCTGCATCTTGTAATATGCAACGAAGGTATCGTTATCGATGTAAGACTGATCGACGATGACGACCGCCTTTTCCAACGCCTCTTTGGACAGTTCCGACGAGGACGCTGTCGTTTCCGTCGCTTCCGTTGTCGCCGCACCTTGTCCGCCGCATCCGGTGAGCACCAGAGCCAGCACCATCGCCAGGGCGATCAGAAGTCTTTTTGCTTTTGTCATGTTTTCTCCTTAAAACGCTACGCGTTCAAAAATTCGCTATGAAAACTATATATGGTTTCAACGATCTTTTCAAGCGCAGCCAAATCTTGTTCTCGGTTTCGTAATTGTTTTGTAACTCGTATTTTGAATCCGTTCATGGTTCCGGCATGGAAACTGATCCGCGACGAATCGTGTTCGAGGACCTTGGCGATGAACAGCGGACTGTAGACATAACCCTCCGCGAAGCGAAGCTCGTACAAGCCTTCTCGGTAGCCGATCCAGTCGATGGACATCTCCTCGCAATGCGACTTGATCAACGAGACCTTGAGCAGATTGTCGACCGAATCCGGCACTCCGCCGAAGCGATCCTCGATCTCTCCGTAGACCGCCATCGCTTCCTCCTTGGTGCGCACCGAAGAGATCATTTTGTAGACTTCGAGCTTCACCTGCGGATTGACGATGTAATACTCCGGAATGTACGCGTTGACCGAGAAGTCGATCTTCGCCTGAACGCGTTCGACGATCTTCTCTCCGCGCCGCTCGCGGATGCTTTCGTCGAGCATCTTGCAATACAGTTCGTACCCGATCGCATCCAGATAGCCCGACTGCTCCGTGCCGAGGATGTTGCCCGCCCCACGAATCTCCAGATCGCGCATCGCGATTTTGAATCCGGCACCGAGCTCGGTAAACTCGCGAATCGCGCGCAGTCGTTTTTCGGCGATTTCAGTCAGAACCTTATTCTCCGAGAAAAAGACATAGCAGTAGGCGATGCGGTTGCTGCGACCGACCCTGCCGCGAAGCTGATACAACTGCGACAGACCATATTTGTCGCCGTCGATGATGATCATCGTGTTGACATTGGAAATATCCAGCCCCGTCTCGATGATGGTCGTCGACACCAACACTTGAAACTCATTGTTCATGAAGTCGACCATGACGCGTTCGAGTTGGTGCTCCTTCATCTGACCGTGAGCGAAACGGATGCTCGCTTCAGGAACCAATTGCATCAGCTCCGCCGTAATGCGCTCGATGCTGTCGATGCGGTTGTAAACGAAATACACCTGCCCGCCCCGTTCCAATTCGCGGAGGATGGCTTCGCGCACGATGGTCTTGTCGTATTCGAGCACATAGGTCTGCACCGGATACCGATCCTCCGGCGGATCCTCGAGCACGGACATATCCCGAATACCGATCATCGACATGTGGAGCGTGCGCGGGATCGGCGTAGCGGTGAGCGTGAGGACATCGATGCTCTCTTTGATTTGCTTGATTTTTTCCTTGTGTTTGACCCCAAAACGCTGCTCTTCGTCGATAATCAGAAGTCCTAGATTCTTGAACTGCACATCATCGCTCAACAGGCGATGTGTCCCGATCAGAATGTCGATGGAACCGTCCTTGAGCCCGACGATCGCTTTCTTGATCTCCGCCGGTGTACGGAAACGTGATACCATCTCGACGCGCGCCGGATATTTGGAGAAGCGCTGGACGATGTTGTTGTAATGCTGTTGGGCGAGGATGGTCGTCGGCACGAGGATGGCCACCTGCTTGGAGTCCATCACCGCCTTGAAAGCCGCCCGCAAAGCGACTTCCGTTTTTCCGTAACCGACATCTCCGCAGAGCAGACGCTCCATCGGCACCGGCTTTTCCATATCCTGTTTGATTTCTTCGGTCGATTTGAGTTGATCCGCCGTCTCTTCATACGGAAATTGATCCTCGAAATCCTTTTGCCATTCCGTATCCGGCTGAAAGGCGTAGCCGATCCGGCTTCTGCGCTTGGCATAAAGGTCAAGCAACTCGTCCGTAATGTCTTCGATCGACTTGCGCGCATTTCTCTTGGCGCGCTTCCATTCCGCCCCACCGAGGCGTGAAATCTTGACCTTGTCCGTATCGGAACCGAGATACTTTTGGATGCTGGCAGTCGATTCGACCGGAATATACAGCGAGTCATCTCCCGCGTAGCGGATTTTTAAATAGTCGCGGCGCATCTTATCGACGACCACCTGCTCGATGCCGACGAAAACCCCGATCCCATGCTCTTCGTGAACGACGTAATCTCCGGGCTGCAGCTCTTCAAATGCCTTAATTTTCTTGCCGCCGGCGATCTTTCGTTTCGGTGCCTTCTTGCTCTCTCCGTAAATGTGATTTTCGGTCAGGAGAATGGCTTTGAAGGTATCAAAATAAAAGCCTTCCGCGACCGGAGCAACCGTCGCCAAAATTTGTCCCGAGCGAATCGAGGCGATCGTGTCCTCCAAGTCGCCGTCCGCCGCAGCAACCTCACCCTTCGTACCGACATCCGTCACGCCGTCATAAGGAAGTTGCTCGAAGAAACGCGTTTTTTTCTCCTCCGAGAAAAAGGTCAGATAGATCTTGTAACCGGAGAGTTGCCAGCGCCTCAGATCCGCTGCCAGCGCATCAAATTTATTGAAATAGCTCTGCACCTCTTTGCTTGCCAGTTTGACGAGCTGCATCGGAGCGATGGTGTCAAGCGTCTTGAGCAGGAGCTCCGTCGAAATCAGCTTGGTCTTCGCGAGACGATCGAGCACTTCGATGCTGCGAAACATTGCATTGTGTTCGTCCGGGCTGACTTCTCCCTGTTCCAGTCGATCGGCAAACCGGCGATCGTATTCCGCTTCGATGCCGCGCAAACGAGCGACACAGAGATTGTGATTCATCAAAAAGACGATGGGACTTTCGAGATAGGATTCGAGGGCAAAGCTTCTCTCCGCCGACGAGCTTGCATCGGACGAATCGCACATGCGCGATTCGACCACGCGATGTTCCTGAGCCGGAAAAACGACGAATGAGTCGAGGCGTTCGGTAGAAAGCTGTGTTTCGAGGGAGAAGAGACGCATCGAATCGATTTGATCGCCGAAAAACTCGAGACGAATCGGCGCATCCGCCAAAGGAGAATAGAGATCGACGATGCCGCCCCGCACGGAAAATTGCCCTTTGCGGCCGATGTGATCGACCCGTTCATAACCATGTTCGACCAACCAAGCGATCAGATTGTCGGGATCGATTTCCCGATCCAAATCGAGGCCGTAATCAACGTCGAAACGGACAGGATCCTCATACCGTACCCCCGCGTTTTGAATGCTCGTGAACAGAATCGGCGCGTTCTCCCTACGGGCACGCAAAAGCGCCTCCACACGTGCGATCGCACTCTCTTGTGAGTAGGCGATGAGGTTGTTCCAAACGACCTCTTTCTGTGGGAGGTATATCGCTCCTTCGATTCCGGCCGCTGCATTTTTCGCTTTGGAATCGTCTTCCATGTAGACGAGTACCGACTGCTCTTTGTGACGCAATGCCGCCGCGAACCAGCGAAACGCGCTCGGTTCAGAACCGTAGAGCAGCAAGGGGAAACTCCCCTCACCCAGCGCTTTGAGAACGGTACGAAGCTCGGTCGAACCGGAAAACAGTCCCTGAATATCGATCGGATGGGTCATTCCGGCACTCGATTGAATTCGTTCATCGCCGAATCAATTCCTTTGTCAACGATTGCAACGACAGCGTCCGCCGCGCGATCGAGAACGGAATCCAGCGCATTCCACTCCTCGGCGGAAAAGGAAGAGAGCACATAGTCCGCCAAGTTGGCCCCCGTCTTCTGACCGATTCCGACGCGGATGCGGGGAAACACATCCGTTTCCAACAAATAGATGATGTTTTTCAGACCATTGTGCGAACCGGCCGACCCTTTGAAGCGCAGGCGAATCTGTCCGAATTCCGTATCCTTGTCGTCGTAGACGACGATCAGTTTCTCCGGCGGGATCCGATAATAATTCATCGCCGCCATCACCGCTTCTCCCGACAGATTCATAAAGGTCTGAGGCTTCATCAGCAGCGCGCGCCGTCCTCCGAGGAGCCGTTCTTCCTTGATCAGGGATTTGAATTTGATGTTCCCGATCTTGACCCCGAGTTTCGAAGCGAGACGGTCCATGACAAGAAAACCGGCATTGTGCCGGGTTTTCTCGTACTGTTTGCCCGGATTTCCAAGCCCAACAATCAAATACATAGATGCCTCGAATTATGCCTCAAACATCGTGCTGACCGAATCGTTGTTGTAGATCCGGCGAATCGCTTCCGCGAAGACCTGCGCCACCGATAAGGTACGAAGATTCGGCAGCTTGCGCGCTTCGTCGGACATGCGGATCGTATCGAGCATGATCAGCTCACGGATAACACTCGAGCCGATGCGCGAAACCGCAGGGCCGGATAGAACGCCATGCGTACAAGCGGCGTAAATGTCCTTCGCTCCCATATCGCGGAGCGCCTTCGCCGCATTGACGATGGTCCCCGCCGTGTCGATCATATCATCGATCAGGAGCACATTCTTGCCGACGACATCCCCGATGACATTCATCACTTCCGAGACATTCGCTTCCGGGCGTCGTTTGTCGAAGATCGCCATCGGAGCGCTGAGTCGCTGCGCAAAATCTCGCGAGCGCGTCACCGAACCGAGATCCGGCGATACGACGACCAAATCCTCGATCGCTTTCTCCTTGATGTATTGAGCGATGATCGGGACTCCCTTGAGGTGATCGACCGGGATATCAAAATAGCCTTGAATCTGCGCGGCATGAAGATCCATCGTCACCACGCGGTCCGCACCGGCGGCGGTGATCAGATTGGCGACCAATTTCGCGGAAATCGGATCGCGCGCCTTGGTTTTGCGATCTTGACGCGCATATCCATAATATGGAACCACCGCGGTGATGCGGCCGGCCGAGGCGCGTTTGAAGGCGTCGATGCTGATCAGGAGCTCCATCAGATAATCGTTGACCTTGGGGATCGAAAGCGATTGGACCACGAAGACGTCGACACCGCGCACGGTCTCATTGATGTTGACCGAGATCTCGCCGTCGCTGAAGGTTTTTACGACTGCGTCTCCCAGCGGAATCCTTAACTCCGCGCAGATCGCTCGGGTGAGCTCCGGATTGGAATTGCCGGAGAAAATTTTGATCCCTTTATTCATGGCTCTCCTCCACTCGCTTATTCGGTCGGTTTTCTTGTTTCGCACGCGCCACGGCAAAATGGCGGTCCGGAACATCCTGCGTCAAGGTCGAACCTGCCGCGACGAAGGTCTGGCTGCCGACGCGAATCGGCGCGACCAGATTGCTGTTGCAGCCGATGAAGGAATCGTCGCCGATCCGTGTCAGCGATTTTTTGTTGCCGTCGTAGTTGACAAAAATCGTTCCGCAACCGATGTTCACCCGTTCTCCGATCTCACCGTCTCCGGCGTAGGTCAGATGCGGAATCTTCGATTTGGCACCGACTTTGGTATTTTTCAATTCGACAAAGTCGCCGACCTTCGCTCCCTCTCCGATCTCGCACCCGGGGCGAACATAGGCGAAAGGACCGATGACGGCGCGATTTGCGACTTTCGAGGAGAGCAAAACGGAATGCTGAATCACCACATCATCTCCGACTTCACAGTCCGTGAGGTCGGTGTTGGGACCGATCTCGCAGCCGGAGCCGATCACCGTATGCCCCATCAGACGGGTTCCCGGATGAATCGTCGTATTTTCTCCGACTTGCACATCCTTATGGATAAAGACGGTCTCCGGCATATGGATGGTGACGCCGGAGTACAGTAGCGCCTTTTTGATGCGATCCTGATGGATCGCTTCCGCCTTCATCAGCTGGTAGCGGTCGTTGACCCCCATCATCTCCGTCGCATCTTCGATCGGATATGCGCCGACGGTTCCGCCGTCCGCTAGGATCATCTCGAATACATCGGTCAACATATAGTCCTTTTGGTCATTGTCATTGGAAAGCCGATCGAGTTTTTCTCCGAGCGCGACCGCATCGTACATCCCGACGCCCGAGTTGACTTCAACGATCTTTTTCTCGGCGATGCTCGCATCCCGCTCTTCGACGATGCGCAAAAATGCCCCCTGCTCATCCCGGACGATGCGCCCGAATCCGGTCGGATCCGGCTGAATCGCGGTAATCAAGCTCGCGGTATTGCCTTCGCGGTGATGCAAGTCCATGAAATCACGCAAGGTCTTTGCCGTCAGGAGCGGGGTATCCCCATACAAAATCAAAACCGAACCCTCGGTGAAAAATGAGCGTGCCATCTTTGCCGCATGCCCCGTACCGAGCTGCTCCTTCTGCTCCACGAATTCGATCTCCTGCCCTGCAAGCGCCTCCATGACATGTTCTTTGCCATGCCCTACGACACATACGATTCGATTGCTCCCGATCTCGCTCGCGGCATCGATGACATGCTGAAGCATGGTCTCACCGCTCACAGGTTGAAGCGCCTTCGGGAGCTTAGACTTCATTCGTTTCCCCAAGCCCGCAGCCAGAATTACTGTCGTTATCATACTATCCCCACTTTCCAAGAATCATAAAAGCACACAAAGCGAGGCAAGGACCCCCTGCTTCGCTTTGACAGTATAACATAAAATGAGAAAAGGACGCAGTCGGTACCGAAGCATTTCGATCCCGACGTCGTCCCGAGTTGTTTTGTCGCAAATTGTCGAAATTACAAATTGTTGTTTCGCGCTTCGTCTTCGAAATACTTGGCGAAGATGACGGATTCGATCTGCTGCCGCGCCTCTTTGTTGATCGGATGCACGATATCGCGATACCCCATATCGCCGACCTTTTTGTTCGGCATGGCGACAAACAGTCCATGGTTGCCTTGTATGATGCGTACATCGTGGACGACAAAGGCGTCGTCGATCACCATGGAAACAAGCGCTTTCATATTGCCCTTCTCGTTGAATCTACGGATTTGTATATCCGTAACTTCCATAGGATGCCCCTTTCGAATCGTTCATAATTTCGTGTCATATTATACCAAATCTTTTCGAATGGATTCATCTTTTTTTTGCAATCCGACCAAAAATTTACCATTTCACTTTGGAGCTCGGAGACACGGAAAATTGAGGCGCATCGCAGATCTCAAACAAGGAGACATACTCGTCCACCACTTTGTGATGATGCGGATTGAGATCGAATACAACGCCGGTCCCGGCGACTCGACCGCCCAGTTCGGACACGATGTTCTGCATTCCGAACGCCGTGCCGCCCGCCCGCATAAAGTCATCGATGATCAACACATTGGAATCCGGACGAATCGCTTTTTTGGACAGGTACATCGTCTTCAGCGTTCCCTTGGATCCGGACACATAGTTGATGCTGATCTTGGAGCCCTCCGTGGCGATGTTGTCATGCCGAGCGATCACGAGAGGGACATTGAGGTGACGCGCCGTCATCATCGCGATCGGAATCCCTTTGGTTTCAATGGTCAACACGACATCGATCGGAATCTCGAGCCGCCCGAAATGATCGGCGAGCAAGACCCCGATCTGATGCGAAAGACGCGGATCGTAGAGGATATCGGACAGATAGACCAGTCCTCCTGCCATCTGCCGTTCCGTCTGTGACATCAGGGTACAGACCTCATCACGCAGTTCTTTGCGCTCTGCCGCACTGAGCGTCGGGATCATTCGGATTCCACCCGAAGCGCCTGCAAATCCTTCGATCCTGCCGATCTCAGCCTCCTCGATCCCGCGACGAATGATGTCGATGTCTTCCGAAATCGAGGTTTTCGACGCATCAAAACGCTCCGCAAAATAGCTGAGATTCAATCGTTCATTCGGTCGATCCGACAAGATTTTGGTCATGACGGCGATTCGCTCATTTCGTTTCATGTTTTGTTCTCCGATTAAATTTGTAATTATTATGACTGATATTCGGTGTCGATTCAATAAAAATGTTCGGATTCAAGCTATGCTATAATACCTGCGGAGGAAATATGATCAAACTTTCCGATGTTCAAACCATTCATATCGTAGGGATCGGCGGGATCTCCAACTCGGCGATCGCTGAAATTCTGATCTCCAAGGGCTTTCGTGTCACCGGCTCGGATCTGCGCGAATCGGCGGTGACCGAACGTCTCCGTAAGGCAGGCATTCCGATCGCCATCGGCCATGACGGCGCTCATTTGTTGCTCAGCGGAAACCGGCCCGATCTGGTCGCCTATACGGCAGCGATCGACACCCGGAATCCGGAGATCCGCGACGCGATGGATCACCGGATCCCTCTCTGCTCCCGTGCGGAACTGCTCGGCGCACTGATGGAACAATATCCGCACTCCATCGCGGTCTCCGGGACCCATGGAAAGACATCGACGACTTCGATGATCAACCATTTGCTCGAAGCGCATACCGATACAACCGCTCTGGTCGGCGGGTTTATCCACGCGCTCGGCAGCAATGTAAAAATCGGCACGGGCGATGTTTTGATCACCGAGGCCTGTGAATACAAGGACAGCTTTCTTTCCTTCCGCCCGGAAATCGGCGTGATTTTGAACATCGACGAAGATCATTTGGACTATTTTTCCGGAATCGATCCGATCATCGCTTCGTTCCGCCAATTTGCACAAGGGGTTCGGCGCACCTTGATCGTCAATGCCGATGACCCTCATACCGCACCGGTCTTACAGGATTCGCACTCCGCCGCGACCATCACATTTGGGATGAATGTCGATGCGGACCTCCGGATCGCAGACATCGACTACGACGACAAGGCATGCCCGCGCTTCCGCCTTATCGAGCGCAATGGGACCGAGACGTCGATCGCTCTTTCGGTTCCGGGAAAACACAATGTCTACAATGCTGCCGCGGCATTCGGTGTCGCACTTGCTGTGCTGAGAGCGGAAAATGCGCTCACCGACGGGCTCCGTGACGAACTCGCAGGGCGCCTCTCCACCTTTCAAAACGCGGACCGTCGCTTTCAACACATCGGGATCTACAAGGGGGCGACTGTCGTCGACGACTATGCCCATCATCCGAACGAAATTGCCGCAACCATCGCTGCAGCAAAGCAAATGAAAGAGATTCGGCGCATTTTGATCCTTTTTCAACCGCATACCTTCACCCGCACCAAACAGCTCCTGTCCGAGTTCGGAACGGCGTTCCGAGGAGCGGATCTGGTCATTCTCTCCGACATCTACGCCGCGCGTGAGCCGAATCTCGGTGAGGTCCATGCAAGAGATGTCGTGCGCGCGATCCGCGAATCCGGCACCGACTCCGAGTACGGCGGCGATATCGAGAACACGGCCGCCCTCGCCGAATCCAGGCTGCATCCGGGTGATTTGCTGATCACGATGGGCGCCGGAGACATCGACCGCGTGCACAAACTCTGGTTTCAACAAAAAGCTTAGAAAAAGAAAGAGCGCAACAGATGCTTGAACAAAAGCCGGTTCAACGGCTAAAATACAAAAACGCCGATCCTAAGGGGTCGGCGTCGGTTTTTCCATATTGTAGAATCGATACATCATTTCTTCGGTCGCCTCCTCATCGTGCATGAAGAAGGAGAGACCTTGAAAACTTCCCACGTCGCCGGGAAGCACATGCGCCTCCTGCTGTTGTTCGGTCATGGTCGAAGCTTTCGATGAAAGCGAGATCATCTGATCCAATGTCATATCCGTGCTGATGTACTTTCCGGATACCATCGTGTTGATCACGGCGAGGAGTTTTCCGTCGAGCGCCTTGTTGATCATCGCACTGACGAAAGCTTGCTGCCGTGGAATCCGAACCAAGTCGCCCTCCGCGATGGTCCCGTCGTTGCTCTTACGAAAACGCAGGAATTTCAGCGTCGTCAGTCCATCCATATGCTGTTGCCCTTGCGGAATGTCGATGTGAAGCGGCGGGTAGTCATATGGGTCATCGTACTGCATCCGGTACGGCACATAGACATCGTAGCCGCCGAGGGTGTCGACGATCGCGATCACCGAGCTGAACTCCACTTTGAGATAATGGTGAATCGGAATCCCGAGCAAATCCGAGAGTTCCCGCTTCATCCCGAGCACCCCGCCGATTTCTTTGAACGAATATACGGCATTGATCTTGCGCTCCCACGCCTCATCGCGCCCCAAAGTATGATGGTAAGTATCCCGAGGGATCGAGAGCATATTGAGATAATTCGTCTTCTGGTTGTAGCTGAAGACGATGATCGTATCCGCCAAGCCGTCGTTGAGACCGAATGCCGCAATGTTGATGATGTCCGGATCCGTAAACGGCGTATCTTCCGGCGGCATCGCAGGAATGAGCTGAGCTGCAGTCATCGGCTCGGTCGTAGGCGGACTTACAATGAGCGCCGAATCCTGATTGAAAAAACCGAGAAACCACAAGACCACAAACATAATCAGCAAAGAACCGACAAAGCTGGCTCCAAATATCATCAAGTACTTCTTCATTCTACCCCCTAATACAGTTCCGTTTTAAACAGAAGCAACAACGCTCCGATTAAAACGGCCGCTCCCGTGACATACATGTCCGCGACATTGAATACCGGGAACGATATCCATTGAAACTCGAGAAAATCGACGACATACCCACGCATCAATCGGTCGATCAAATTCCCCACCGCTCCCGCCAAAAGCACGCCGTAGGCGAAGCGCACCGCGACCGGGAGCTTGCGTCGCTTCGCACGCAGGATCAAATAGATCAAGAAAAGCGACACGATGGCGGAGACGGCGACCAAAAAGATCTGTTGTCCTTGCAAAATGCTGAAAGCGGCGCCGCGATTTTCCGTGTAGCGAAGGCCGATGAGACCGTCGATCAGACCGAAGGTCCCGATCGGACGCAGCTTGGTGTATGCCAAATATTTCGTCCACTGATCGATCCCGATCAGAATGATTGCAAGCAGATAGATCATTTCACTCCCCCCGTCATGCGCCGTCGCTTCACCCGCCGGCTTCACCGGCTTTCCTTTCAACTACTGAAGCGGCGACACGATCCTTCCGATCGCTTCCAAGAACCTTCGATCGATTCCCCGCCGACGGAAGATCTCGAGATCGTACTTTTCGCACACCTTCAAATCCTCGTGGAAATCCTGCTCCAGTCGCAGGATCACGTCTTCGTCATACACAAATGCGTTGACTTCAAAGTTGATTTCCATCGAGCGCATGTCCAGGTTTGCCGTACCGACCGTCGCGATGCTTCGATCGCAGATCATCACCTTTGAGTGGACAAAGCCTTTGCCATACGCGTAAATTCGCACTCCCGCTTCCAGCAATTCCTGAATATTGGACTGCCCCGACCAATATACAAAAAAGTGGTCCGGATTCTTCGGGATGATGATGCGCACATCGACACCCGAGAGGGCGGCAACCTTGAGCGCCATCGAGATCGACTCGTCCGGCACAAGATACGGTGAAGTAATCCACAGTTTTTCTTTTGCGTCGGCGATCAATTTATGGAACGCATGGTGCATCGATTTCCAACGATAGTCCGGTCCGGATGCGACGACCTGCACCATACAGTTCCCACAGTCATCTATTTTCGGAAAATACGCGCTTCCTGTCAAGTTTTGTTTGGCGACATAATTCCAGTCGTCCAGAAAAATGCTCTGCAGCGAGAGCACCGCTTCACCTCGAATCATCAGGTGCGTATCTCGCCAATATCCGAAGCGCTTGCTCTTGCCGAGGTATTCGTCGCCCACATTGAAGCCGCCGATGAAACCGATCTTGCCGTCCACGATCGCAATCTTGCGGTGATTGCGGTAGTTGAGATCGCGCGACAATGCCGGGAACAGCACCTCGAAGAAAGGATACAACTCGACGCCGGCCTCCTGTAGCTTTCTGCGGTAGGCGTGACTGAGCATGATCGAGCCCACATCGTCAAAGACGATCCGCACTTCGACGCCTTGCTCCGCTTTGCGCACCAGCCGATCCGCCAATCGATTGCCGATCTCGTCGTCGCGCAGAATATAATACTCCAGATGGATATGATGCTCCGCCTGCTCGATCGCCTGGAACAGCGCTTCGAACTTCTCGGCGCCGTCCGAGATCACCGTCACCTGATTGTTGTCGGAGTACGGCGCATTGGCGCTCCGAAGCAACAGATTCATCAGACGCTCCGTCGTCGGAGATTCGATGTCGCTCAGATTGAGCAATTCCAATTGGTATGACGCGGCTTTCTCCATTCGATCGGAATGCTTCCGCGCCTTGATGTCGGCACGTCGCTTCTTTCGAAAACTGCGGCCGAACCAGATGTACAGGAAGAAACCGATGACCGGAAGCAAGACCAGCACCCCAACCCACGCGAGCGTCTTGGCCGGATTGGAATTTTCGAGCAAAATCAGCAACACGACCCAGATAATATTGAGACGAAACACGATCATAAACACGCGATACGCGAGATCAAGCCCCGGATTTTCAAAGCTCAGGTTATCAAAGAAACCCGCCAGGTACAGGAAGGCGAGCACACACAACGCGACAAAGGACAGCGTATAGACCGTGAATTTAATCGCAAGATCCAGACGGCTTCGCATTGATCGCCTCCAATTTATAAATCGGCATTCCTCGGGTCGCAAATTTGCTTTCGTATTCCGTCCGAACATTGTCCTCCGGTTCGTTCGAATGGAGATCCAAACTGACGAAGGAGAGGACGAACGGGGCACGCGAAAACTCGCAGAGCGAGAATTCGAACAGTTTGCGGTTGTCCGTCTTGAACTCGAGCTTGGCACCGGGCTTGAGCAGACGACTGTATTGCGCCAAAAATTCGCGATAGGTCAGGCGTCGCTTGTAATGCCCGCTCTTTGGCCACGGATCCGAAAAATTGAGAAACAGTCCGTCAAACTCGTCGTCCGCAAAGTACTCTGCCGCCGCGCGCAGATCGATCCGGGCAAAGCGGAGGTTGTGCGGCAGCGGATCGAGTTTTGACGCCTTCTTGACCGCTCGAATCAGAATCTCCGGCACCACATCGACCATCAGATAGTCGACATCGGGATTGCGCCGCGCCTGCTCGATGATGAAGCCGCCCTTGCCTCCGCCGAATTCCGCAATCAGACGCGAAAAGCCCGGCCTGCGCCACGTCCCGCGCAACAAAGCGGGCTCTGCGACAAACAGCGGATAGTCGCAGAGCGCTTCTTCGGTACCGCGGATTCTACGAACACGCACTAAGCCTTCTCCGTGAACAGATATGGGTTTTCGCTCCAAGCGAGGAGCGTCGGAATCAACGAATCCGCGATGTAGCCGCGCTCACGTGCCCGTTCCAGCATCACGGGATATGTCGTCAACGATTCGTAGGAGCTGGACGCCTTGGCGAATGTGTCCGCCGCCTTTGGGAAACCGTAACTGAAGATCGCCAGACATCCGAGCACATCGGCACCTTCCGCGCGCAGACCTTCAATCGCCCCTACGGAACTTCCGCCCGTGGACACCAGATCCTCGATCAGCACGACCTTCGCGCCCGGATTGAGCACTCCTTCCACCTGACGACCTCGGCCATGCTCCTTGCTCGCCGAGCGCACATAGACCATCGGAAGCCCCAAGATCTGCGCCACCCAAGCCGCATGCGGGATGCCTGCAGTCGCCGTTCCGGCGATCACTTCCGCTTGCGGATACAGCGCACGGATGCGGGCGGCAAAGCCTTCGGCGATCACATTGCGCACTTCCGGGTACGAAATGGTCATGCGGTTGTCGCAGTAAATCGGAGATCGAATCCCGGAAACCCAAGTGAACAGATGATCCGGGTCGACGATTTTCACAGCGCCGATGTCGAGCAAATGATCGGCGATCACGGTTCGAATATCCATAACTCCTCCCATTCGTTGCTTTATTCTTTTTTCAGTCCGTCTTCGGAGTAGACATTGGCCGCGTTCCAGATCAGCCACTCGTGGATGCCCTTGTCTTCGAGGGCCTGAATCTGTGCTCTCAGCTCACGTCCGCCATACGGGATATGCCCCGGGACCCATCCCGCGGTGAAGTCTTGGATCCAAGGACGCAGCAATGCCGGGGTATCGACATTTTCGTTTCGGCTGATCGAATCCTGAATCGCTCCGTAAATCGTCTCATACGGCTTGGCATCCGGCACGGCAAGGCCAAAGTTTCCTTCCCCGTAATGGCTCGGATAGATCATCGGGCACATGTAGTCGACGACATTGGTCATCGCCTCCCAGTGTTGCCCGATCCCGGCGTCGTCCAAAGCCGTCGCCGTCCAACCGAACACGTCCGCCGCGATGTACACTTTGCTGTCTGCCAGTTCGCGGTATGCCTGCTTCAAGAATCCTTGGATCGCAGCCGTTGCACTCTCGCCGTTGGTGTTTCGGTAGTCGACCGGAATCGACGGATGCACCGCCGGGAAACGCACATAGTCAAATTGGATCTCATCAAAGCCCATTTCTGCCGCTTCTTTGGCTACACCGATGTTGTATTCCCAAAGGGTGCGGTCATGCGGCGAAGCCCAGAGCAACTGGTCGCGATCCGAATAAACCTGCCCCGTATCCGTACGCGTGATCGCACGCTCCGGATGCTTGACGGCATAGATCGGCGACTTGAAGGTGACGATGCGGGCGATCAGATAAATCCCCTTGTCTTTGGCACGCTGCAACGCCGCCTTGATGTCGCGTTGACCGACATACTCATTCGCTCCCGGATTGAGGCGCTCGGCGGTCTTGGAATGGAACAACATATAATCGCTGTCGTCCTTGACGTCGATCACCATCGCATTGAGCTCCGTGCGATCGACCAGATCGCTCAGTTCGTCGAAACGCGGACCTGAAGCGGTACTGATGGTCACAAAGATGCCCTTGGCTTGAATGCGCGGTCTGCCCTCGAAGTCCGGATGCTTTTGAAATGCTGTATAATCGACATCTTGCTCCGGATAGGCGATGTAGTCCATACGGGTCTTCTTGACATCCTTTGCCGCAACATAGCCCAGCGGATCCGTCGCCTCAATGGTTTCGCGAACCTTATAAAAGAGCGGCGCACCATTGTCGTCTTTGATGATCTCATCGACGATCAGACCGCTTCGGCGCACGACGACATGCTTGACCGCCGCGTCGGTGCTCGGTGATTCCAGAATCTCCGCTTCGGTTTCGACCATATAGGTCTTCTCTGCGATCTCTTTGGCGAGCTGCTCCCGGCGCTTCGCTTCTTCAGCGGCTTTGCGCTCCGCTTCGAGACGCTCCGCCTCCGCAACCGAAAGGGAAGCCGCTTCCGCCGAAGCAGATGCGGTGGTTCCTTGTGCTGTAGCAGTGGTCGGAGTTTCTGCTCCGGCGGTCTTGGCGAACATCGTCATCACGATGTAGGTCGAAAGCGCGATTACGGCAATCAACAAAATTACGATGGTAAATAATTTGCCTCTAGACATGGTTTCTCCATTGTTATAAATTCTCGCCAACAAAGGCGAAGGAAGCGATCGAAGCGGAACCGGCGGGAATTACCTGTTCCGCGAGGCGGCGGATGCCGCAGGGCGCTTGGCAAACGCCAGCAAGAGTCCCAGCGAGATGCTCAGATACGCAGCGACGACCACGCGGTAATCTCCCGGCAACAGGAAGGTGACGGTATGTGCCGGGATCCAGAACAGCGGGATCGTTTTCTTGACCACAAAGCCGAGAAAACCGACGAGGTCTATCTTATGGGCGATCTCCGCTAAAGTCGGGTTCTTACCCTCTCCAAACCGAAGATCGAGGTAGGAGTCGGTGAAGCGATGCGCCAACATCATCGTCGGCGCGAAGGTGAGATTCATACAGACGCTGATCCACAGTGCCGTCATGACGGAATTACCTGCAAACGGGAGCATTCCGCCATCCATCGCCGCCCGAACTCCATTCGAAAAGATCGAAAAAATCAGCGTGATCACGATGCCGAGAAGTCCCCAAATCACAACCCGCAGAAACAGCGCGGGCGGGAGGACCCACGCGCGCCTAACGATCCGACCGGCGAGCAATTCCCCCATGGTTGCGAGCAGAGCAAACTTGACGAAGCCTCCCGGATAGGGATGCGCCGTCATCCACAGAAAAAAGCTCGATTTGGTTAAAATCAGCGCCGTAAAGCCGACAAATAGCGAGATCCAAATCAGATCTCCGACTCGATTGTTCTTCATATCCCGTTCATCGATCCCGCGGATCCGTGCTATTTCTTAGAAACCGCCGGAGCGACCAATTTGGTGCCCTTGACAAATCCACTGCCGATCAAAGGCATCGCATATTGGACAAAAGCATCCGTGACATGGTTCCCTGCCGCATTGATGAATTCATCCGGCATATGCTTCGTGAGCGCAGCGATCTCGCGCAGTCCCACAACGCGCATCGAGACGGCATATTCGCCGCTTTGACGCTCCATCACGACCGAACCGTTTGCCCCGCCGCTCATCGCATGTTGTACGCCCTTGATCGCGACTGCACGCGCTTCGCGCTGATCCACATCGGATACGACGCCGAGAAAGGAACGCTGCATATAACCGAGCGTATCGGCACGCACGCGTCCGATGCCGAGTTTTGCCTTGATTTCTGCTGCGAGCAGGTCGCCCAGCGCTCCCGTACCCGAAAGCTGAACATTGCCATGCGCATCCTTTTCCACCGTATCCATCAATTTGGTTACGATCGGCACGCCGTTCTCGTCTTGGATCCCCTCTGAGACCGCAACGACGCAACGCCCTTCGCGCTCATACACCTCTTTGACATCGGCGAGAAAGCGCTCGATTTGGAACGGACGCTCCGGGAAATAAATGAGATGCGGCCCGTCGGATTCGCTTGCACGTCCAAGCGCTGCAGCTCCGGTGAGGAATCCGGCATGGCGTCCCATAATGACGCCGACATAGACGCCGGCGAGAGCGCGGTTGTCAAAATTGATGCCGGCAAAAGCCGATGCCACATAGCGTGCCGCCGAACCGAATCCCGGCGTATGATCGTTGATCACGAGGTCATTGTCGACCGTCTTCGGAATATGGATCGCGCGCAATTCGTATCCTTCTTTTTCCGCTTCTTCTGCGACGATGCGCACCGTGTCGGAAGAATCGTTGCCTCCGATGTAGAAGAAATAGCGGATGTCGTGCAATTTCATCGCTTCAAAGATCTTCTTGCAGTATTCCGGCGTCGGCTTGACACGCGTCGAGAGCAGAGCTGAGGACGGAGTCGCCGCAACCGCTTCCAAATGCTGCACATCCACATCGGTCAAATCGACGAGATCTTGGTTGACGATCCCCTCGATCCCATGCACCGCTCCGTAGATGCGATTGACTTGTTCGTACTTGCGCGCCTCGAGTGCGACGCCCACCATCGATTGATTAATGACTGCAGTCGGGCCGCCGCCTTGCGCGACCAGAAGATTTCCTTTTTTCATCTATAACTCCTTTCGAATTCCGCTCGAGATTCTTCTTTTCTATCCTAAAAGTATATCATACGACCGCCAACTTCACCTTAAAATTTCCTTTAAATTCTGATATACTGGGGAGCGGAGGTAACCATGAAACTATACGATCAATGGAATCACCTGCTCAATGACGGACAGCAGGATTCCAAATTCTGGAATGCATATCTTGCCATGGAAACGACATTCTATGAAAATTTGCTCGCCTTGCCGGTAACCGGAGACGGCTTTGAGAAACGCATCGCATTCGAAACCAGTGTAAAGGAGCTCGCCGAAAAACACAAGATCGACGCCAAATTGGCTACGGGGTTTGTCGACGGAATCAATGACAGCCTTGCCGAAGCGATCGATCTCGAATCGCTTGAGGCGGATACGGAAATCCGCACTCAAGTCGTTCTTTCCAAGCTCTTCCAAAACATGATCAAGGCGAAGGCCGAATGGCTGTACACCTTGGATCAATGGGCGCCGATTTTCAGCGAAGAGGAGCGCAAACAGCTTCGCCGCGAATACATCGATTCCGTAACCGCAAAAAGCGAAAAAATCGCCGGTCGCAATGATCCCTGCCCTTGCGGAAGCGGGAAAAAGTACAAAAAATGTTGCTTAAACAAGGAGACACAATGAAGTCACGCATTCTACTATCCATCCTCGCACTGATTCTCGTCCTTACGGCGGCTTGTCAGTCGAACCCTGCCCCGGCCACCGACGGCAATGCACCGACCAACGCATCGGCAACCACCCCGCCGGCGACATCCGGAGACGGTTCGAGCCAACCGGCTCCATCTCAACCGTCAAGCACTTCCGGTTCGAATCCTCCGACGACCGTCACCTCGACAACCGACGCTGCGGGGACGGAAACGACCAAGCCTCCATTCTACCTCGAAGACTATTCGCTCGCCCTCCTGAAAGACGGAAGCAAGACGAAGCTCTCCGAGAACACCAAAAAACTGACCGTCCTCAATTTCTGGGCGAGCTGGTGCCATTTCTGCGTGCAGGAAATGCCCGACCTGATCGAGATTTCCAAACGCGACGATGTGCGCGTCATCTTTATCAATGCCGGCGAAGACAAGCAAACTGTCGAAAACTTTATGAAAAACAACAATTACGACTTCGAAGTCCACACGGATGTCGACGATACGATGACTCGTTTCTTCGGGATCACCGGACTCCCGACGTCGATCTTCATCGGCGAGGATCGTGAGCTTTACTATATCCACCGCGGATTGATGGATGTGGCGATGTTTGATGAGGTCAAAAAAGCAGTGGACGAATACATTGCAAAAAGGAGTCAGCCATGATTCAAACGGAATTTTTAAAGGAAGCCCTTTCGACGATTCTGAACATCGAATCTCCAAGCGGCTACACCCACCATGTGATGGAGCGCATCGCGCAATATGCGAAAGAATTCGGCTACGAATTCAAACGCAATCGAAAAGGTGGCGGTCTGATTCTCTTGGAAGGTCAGGACAACAGCCGAACCGTCTCCTTGTCCGGACATGTCGATACCCTCGGCGCGATGGTGCGGAGCATCGACGGAAGCGGAAATTTGATCTTCACGAAGGTCGGGGGACCGATTCTCGCGACACTCGACGGAGAATACGGAACCGTGATCACGCGGGACGGCAAACGATTCCGCGGCACCTTCCTCTCCAAATCTCCGGCAGCGCATGTGTTCAGCGACAGCAATGACCGAAAGCGCGACGAGGACAATATGTACTTCCGTCTCGACGCCAATGTGCGCAGCAAAGAGGATACACTCCATCTCGGCATCGGCGTCGGGGACTACATCTGCATCGACCCGAAACTCGAATTCGTCGGCGACTTTGTCAAATCGCGTTTCCTCGATGACAAAGCGAGCGTCGCTTGCATTCTCACGGCTCTGAAGCATTTGGCGGACAACGGTCTCAAGCCAAAATATCGCACCGTCGTGCTGATTTCAAACTACGAAGAAGTCGGGCACGGCGCTTCGCATATCCCGCACGAGATCGACGAAATGCTCGCCGTGGATATGGGCTGCATCGGCAAGGATTTGACTTGTACGGAATTCGATGTCTCGATCTGTGCCAAAGACTCGAGCGGTCCTTATGACTACCACATGGTCAGCGGCCTGATCGAATCCGCAAAGAAAAACGAAGTCCCTTATGCGGTCGATATCTACCCATACTACGGCTCCGATGCATCCGCTGCGCTCCGCGCCGGCAATGACATCCGCGCAGCCCTGATCGGACCGGGTGTCCACGCATCCCACGGGATGGAACGCACGACGATTCCGGCGCTCGAAGGTACGACAAAACTGATCCTGGCGTATTTGCTGGATTAATCCGTCGCTCGGTGCCGCGCTCACGCGTATCACTCCGGAATTACTCGAATCACACGGCTTCCCAAGCTTTCGATCGACTGCAACCACTGTGCTCGATCGACTTGTTGGAAGCCGTTTTCAGGATTCATTACAAAAAAGGTGCTGTCATCAAAACCGTGAAGCACGGTCACGATCAAATTGACCGGAGCGACAAATTCCTCTCCCGTCGTGATCATATGCCACCGATAATCGAAACGAGCCGGCGCCAGGTCCGTCGTCTGCCAAACCACCAGCGGGATCCCCTCTCGCACGGATTCGACAAGCCGGGATTCGGTCGGTTGTTCCATGGCTTCCACGCGGAAACCCGTCTCGCCGAGTTTGTGCAGGTAATCCCGCGTCGCCTGCATCACCGGTTTTTCGTACACGATCCATCCTTGGGAATCCGACGGCTTGCCCGCAAATGCGATCTCCGGATCAGCACCGAACAACAGACCGTTTTGATAATAAAAATCTTCCGTCTTTAAATGCGCCGCAAGCGCATTTTTTTTCGCGTCCACATTCCAGTATTGAAGCACGGATGTCATCGAGGCGATCGCATCTCCGGTCGGGAGATCGATTCCCGTAAGCACTTCCGGAATTTCCAAAACACGGTTTACCACGCGCAGTCCGCCCTTGCCGTCGGATTCGAATCGCGTGATGCCGGGGACCGGTTCGATCGAAAATCGAAGGATCACCTCCGGATGCTCGACCGTGAAAGCGATGCGCTCCTCGCGCGGAGCGAGAATCCCGTCCCCTTCCCGGCGCAATACGGCTTCGTACGCAGTGCGATACTGAGCGACAAAGGGCTCCCCTCCGGTCGTCAAGGTCGCCACCTCGTCTCCATTTTGAAAGACGGTCACCGCCGCCCCCGTGATCTCCACGGCATCGCCGACCAGAGCGGAAGCGCGCACCTTGGCGACTCGCGGGTCGCCAAGGAACGACGCTCGCAATTTACCGAAAAAGCCGAGCGACTCCCCTTCCACGCCAGATACATACACGATGCGAGCATCGTCCGGCGCCGCATGATCCCTGCCGAAATAGTACTGTAGATTGCCCAGAACTCCGGTGCGCTGTAGAAAAAAAGCGACCGCAACGATTCCGCAAAGAATCGCGCCGATCACTGCAAATTTAATCATACGGGACAACATTGTGCTCTCCATGAATCCTCCTATCGGAAGCGGCGTTCAAACACATGATCACAGCGCTTGCTTACCTCGCAAAGCTCCCTCTTAAATGTGGAGTTCGGACTCGCCGTCCCCCTGTGTCATCATCCAGCGGGATTCTCCGTCCAGGGAGTCGAGATCGACCTTGCCCGAAATGTCAACGGCGATCATCATATTGTTCAACAGCGGTCTTTTGTTGTAAGCAAATCCACATTGAAGCAGAGCGGACTGCATCGCCTCATTTCCGCCGATGCAGAGCGTGATGTACTCGACATTCGCTCCGTAAGCAAACTCGACGACCGCAGCCGCTAAAGCCTTCGCCTCGGACGGCCGGCAAAAGAATTCCGCGACCGTCAACATCGAATGTCCTTTTTGCGGACAAACGCGCACGACTGCAAAGCCTTCCGAGGCATCCGCCCCCTCTTTGCGGATCGTGATCGCGGTATATTTCTTGTCCGGACGTTGGTTGTAGCGATAGTTCAAATAGCGATAATCGCGGACGATATGCGCCCCGAATTGATCGCGGTATTTCAAATAACAGGCTTCCACTTCCGCGGGAACCGCGTCGAGCACTTCCGATCGGTATCCTTTGAGCGCGGCACGCAGACCCATGCGCCGGAACGAATCGTAAACTCCATAGAAGAAAGCCCCGACCATCGGAAGCAACGGAATCCGGATTCTTCGGCGCAGACGTGTCGCGATCCGCACCGGGCGCACAAACAGGCGTTTTTCAAACAATGTGCGCCATCCAAATTTGACATAGGCGCCGTAGGAGTTGGAATTGGCGAGTCCAAGCACCAGATCGAGACCATGTTCCTTTGCCTTGGCCAGCGAGTTCTCCGTCATTTGACGAAAGATCCCCTGCCGCATATAGTCCGGATGGGTCATCGATTCGACGGAATGCGCAGATTTGTAGACCTTGCCATCGATATAGAGATCGAAGGGATAGAGACCGTCCGAAGCGATCACCTTCTTGCCCGACTCCGGCGCGTCCGACGACAGCGACTCGCGCATCACATACATCATGTTTTCCTGCGGCGGATTGTATGGGTTTTGATTGAAATACCAATCATACATCGCATAATCGGTCGTGATGCCGCTGCCGAAGCTGAGACGACTCAACTCCACAAAGGTCTCGTAGTCCTGCTTTAGTTCGATGCTGCCGATTTCTCTCGGCGGATGAGTTTTCTGTATGTCTTTCGTTTTTTCTTGAGTCAAATTTCACTCCTCTTCTATTCTCGGTCCGGCACATCTTGTTCCGGCAAAAAGCCGCAGACACGCTCTCGAATCGGCTCCAAGATGCTCTCGTCTCCGTGTCGTTTGCTCAGAGCCGACAAAGCGATGTGTCCGCCGCTGTCCATCCCCTGGCAGCCCGCCAAGAGAATGACATCTCCCGGTTCCGCCGCGTCTACGACCCGGCGCACGGCATCCGTCAACCGGTCATAGTAATCGACCGCGATCCCTGCCTGATTCATGCAGTCAAGGAATACCGCTTTTTCCTCCGGAGTGACGGCGTCTTTCGAGGTGACGGTATCGATGGACGAGCTTGCGACGATTCTGTTCACTCCGAGACGTTCGAGATGCTTCACCATCGCTTCGGCATTTTCCCGATTGACCGTCGTCCCGCGGAAGCCTCGCACTCCATAGCAGAGATGGAAGGTCCGATAGCTCATTTTGTGGATGGTCTCGAAAGTGACATCGATGTTGCCCGGATTGGCAAAGTGGTCGTCAAAGATTTTGAATTCGCGGTCATAGATGCATTCGAAGCGTCGTTCGACTCCTCGGAAATTCTCCAAACCCTGCTTGATATGCTTCGCATCGATTCGGAGACCTTGGTTGCGGTTTTTCGGCGAATCCAACATCGCGCGCACGATGGTAGCAGCTGCCAGAGCGTTGATGACATTGTGGTAACCGGAGACATTCAACGTGATTTCGATCCGCTCGCCGTCGAGCAGGAAAGAGAATTTCCCTCTTCCTGTGCTCAGGTCGAGATGTTGCAGGCTACAAAACGCATCCGGACGCTTTACGGAAAAGCCGTAGCATCCGGCCGCCGTCTCTCGAGTGAGTGCTCGGATCCGCTCGTCATCTTCGTTGTAAACGAAGATGGCATCTCGGGAAAGTCGTTTCACCGCGGACGCTTTGAGCCCGAAGTAGGTCTCGAAATCGCCGTGATCGTCGATGTGCTCCCGCGAAATGTTCGCAAACGAAAGGACATCGTAATCGATGCCGTACACACGGTTCATCGCGATCGAGATCGATGACACTTCCATCGTACAGGCCTTGAAGCCGCTGTCAACCATGTCGCGCAGATAACTCTGCAGATGGGTCGAGTCGGGAGTGGTGAGCAACGACGGCACGACGCGCTTACCGGTCCGGGCAAACACCGTACCGAGCAGACCGGACTCGATGCCGGCCGCCTTGATGATCTCATCGACCATAAAACTGGTGGAAGTCTTGCCATTGCTAGCAGTGATACCCACCATAATCAAAGAATCCGCCGGATGTCTCTCGAAATTCGCCGCCATGACGGCGAGCGCACGACGCGTATCCTTGACGCGAATGACCGCTGCCTCGGTCTCGACCTCAGCGCCGTCCTCGACGACGACCGCGATTGCGCCGCGTCTTACGGCATCCGGAATATACTTAGCTCCGAGCTCCAGTTTCCCGACATGCGCGACAAAAACCCAGCCGCTTTCGATTTCTCGCGAATCGCAGCTCAGACCCTTGACATCCCATGTTTCAGTATCAGCGGAAGAACGATCGAATTTGTAATCGACACCTTGTAAAATATCTGCTAATTTCATAAAATCCTCGCATCGCCATTATAGCATTGATACGTCGGTCCGTAAATCCGGACACGCTCCCAACAATTCAAATTTCGGGGCTGCACAGCACAAGAAAACCGCCGATCACTCGGCGGTTTCGGGTCAGAATGACGACGCAAGCCGGAGCGCGGAGCAACGACACGGAGTCCGACTCGGAGCCCGTTGGGACTCGGCTTAGTAATTGGTCTCTTTGAGTTCGAAGTATTCTTGCGGATGCTGACAAGCCGGACAAACACCCGGCGCACTCGTGCCCTCATGAACATATCCACACTTCGCGCACTTCCATCGGCGAGGCTCTGCTCGACGGAATACGAGTTCTTTCTCGATGTTCTCAGCGAGCTTGCGATAGCGATTTTCATGCTCGAGTTCCGCTTTCGCGATCATCTCAAATGCGACCGCTACCTTAGGGAAGCCTTCTTCCTTCGCTTTCGCCGCAAACGCAGGATAAAGATCCGCCCATTCTTCGTGCTCGCCATGCGCTGCAGCAAGAAGGTTTTCTTTCGTGTTGCCTACGACACCTGCCGGATACATCGCCGTGATCTCGACATCTCCGCCCTCCAGGAAATGGAAGAAACGATTCGCGTGAATGCGCTCGTTGTCCGCCGTCTCCAAGAAGATCGCCGCGATCTGGTGGTATCCCTCTTTGGTCGCTTGCGACGCAAACATCTGGTATCGGTTGCGTGCCTGTGACTCACCTGCAAATGCTTTGAGCAGGTTCTTTTCGGTTTCCGTTCCTTTGATTGACATAATAACCCCCTATTCTCGTTCGCTCCCCGGAGGAAGCGATATTGCAAGATGAGAAAAAGAACCCGGCGGGGTTTCGCCGCCCTCCGCCGGGATTTCCATCATCTTGTCGTTCTAAGCTGTAGGTTCCGTGAACACACGAGTTTGGAACTCGCGATCGAGTTGCAGGAGACCGACTCCGCTGTCGCCGATCATCTTGAGTTCGTTCACGATCTGCTCTGCCGAGCTTTCTTCTTCGACCTGCTCGTCGATGAACCAAACGCAAAGGTTGCGAGTCGGACGATCCTTCTCTGCCTCCGCGATTTCAGCAATGTCGTTGATCATCTGCGTGACCAATTTCTCATGCGCGAGTGCTTCCTCAAACGCGTGCAGTGGAGAGTTCCACTCAGTCTTCGGCTTTTCGATCGCGTCGAGCACCACGCGCGCACCGCGGTCGATCAGGAAGTTGAGGAACTTCATCGCATGGAACTGCTCCTCCTGGAATTGCACACGCATCCAGTTTGCAAATCCCGGAAGGTTGATGTCTTCGAAATAAGCAGCCATGGAAAGATACATATACGCCGAGTAGAACTCCGCGTTGATCTGTTTGTTGATCACATTTTGTAATTTCTGATTCATATGTCTCCCTTTATGCTTTCCACAGACCGTGGAGATTGCAGTATTCACGCGCGTAGAGCGCCTTTTCTTTCGTGTAGAATGTCGCAACCGGCGGTTCACCCGGCTTGAGGAAGCGAATCATCACTTCATTCTCCGTGACGAGCTCGATCCACTCGATCAAATGCTCTTCCGTCATCGGGTGGAGCGTCGTGCCGACCGTCACCTTGTAGCCGCCCTCGATCTCTTCGATCACAGGAACATGCTTCTCCGTCGCCTTATCCGCGGTGCGCTCGACCATTTTTTCCATCGGTTGTCCATTGCATTGGAGTTCAACGTCTCCGCCTCGCAGTTTCTCGACGATGACATCGCTTCCGCCACATTTGTAAACTTCTAACTTCATAGTAAACCCCCTTTGATCCTTCGATCACGATTTTTTACATTCCTTGCAGACTCCGAACACCATAAACTGGCGTTCTCGAACCTCAAATCCGTCCAAACTTCTTCGCATCGCCTCCGCATCGATCTCCAAATCGATATCAAAGATCTTGCGGCAGACCAAGCATTGGAAATGCCCGTGAAAATCCATAATCGCGTCAAAATGTTGCTCCGAATCGTCGACATGGATGGCACGCACAATTTGTTTTTCAACAAAGAGCTTCAGTGTGTTATAGATTGTGGTTTTTGACAGAGTCGGCATCGACGGTCCGAGCGCTCCATAGATCTTATCGACGGTCGGATGGTCGTAATTGTCCATCAGATACTCGTAGATACGAATCCTTTGTACGGAAGGCTTGATCCCATTCTCTTTTAATAGTTCAACAATGCGGTCCATTCAGGATTCTCCTTGCCGATGCTTCTGTTTTTTCCTAAAAAATTACGGCGGCAGCCTCGCTGCACGCCGTGTTCCGCGTGATTAGCTCAGCGGCTCGAACATATCTTTACCAACTCCGCAGAGCGGGCATACCCAATCCTCAGGAAGATCAGCAAACTCAGTGCCTGCAGCGATTCCGCTGTCCGGATCTCCTTGCGCAGGATCGTAGATATATCCACAAGCTACACATTCGTACTTCATCGAATTCTCCTTTCTCTCAGTTTGTATTCGTTACAAGTTGATACTAACACCAGCCATCCGGCTTGTCAACGAAATATACGTCTCATTTACCCATTTTCTCAGATATGGAGTAAGAAAGATTATTAATTAACTCGCTGTTCTCCGAGAACTAAATTCAATTCCATAAAAGTTCCATTGCGATAAAGACCAATTTTGATGGGCTCCCCCGCATTCTTTCCGCTGAGGGTCGCGCTGAGTTGTTGCATGGTCGTCACCGGCTCGTCGTCGATCGACACTAGGTAATCGCCGATCTTGATGCCATATTGTTCGGCAGCGGCACCCGGGATCAAATCCACCACCCGAATCGCTGCCAGCTCTTCGGAATTGAAATCCGTCCCTCGGATTCCGATAAAGGCCTTGGTGCTGTAGCCCTTCTCGACCAATTGCGGGAAAATTTGACGGAGCAGCGACGACGGGATCGAAAAGCCGATTCCTTCGACTTCGACATCCTTGATCTTTGCGGTATTGATGCCGATCAGTTGTCCTGCCGCGTTGACCAGCGCTCCGCCGGAATTGCCCGGGTTGATCGCCGCATCCGTCTGGATGTATTTCACCGAACCGGCGCCCTCAACGAAGCGATCGACCGCCGAGATGATGCCCGCCGTGACCGTGTTGGAATAGCCGATCGGGTTCCCGATCGCGATCGCCCGCTCGCCGACGCGGATATCGCCTGAATCCGCGATCTCAATCGGACGGATGTAGTCGATCTGATCCGCAGTCAAATCCGACTTTCGCACCGAGAGCATCGCGATGTCCTTTTCGGAATCGGTCCCGAGCACGGTGGCTTTCGCGCGCGTCTTGGTGTTGAAATCGACATAGATGCTGCGATAGTCTTCGATCACATGGTAATTGGTGACCACGAGGATCGCATCCTCCGTCTCTTGAAGCACCACACCCGAACCGTTGCTCGTAAACGCCCCGACCGGGCCGAAACGCTCGACGCTGAATCCGTCGACATGAATGCCCGCCACGGACGGCAACACCTTTTGATAAATCTCCGGGATCGAATCCCCGGCCACCACCGTCTGCGGCATCACATTTTCCACGCCGTTCTCGTTGATGTAGCGATGCACGGCGGAGCGAATCTCCGAGTTCCAAGTCTGCGAAGAAAGCTTCTCATAATTTGCCCGGATGTGGTCGTCGGTCGAAGCATATTTGACGCCGAGCCCGAACGCGACGACGATCAGGATGGCGGTGATACCGAGCCAGAGCACGGTCGCCAGCAACCGCTTGCTTTGCTGTCTTTTGTAAGCCTGCACCGTCGAGGCGAGCCCGCGGTTGACTTCGCGCACAACGACCTCGTTGAGCTTGCGCTCCGCGATGCGATCGATTTTTTCGTAGAGCGTGTTGAGCACATCGCTGTACGGATTGGCTCCGCGCCGGTCCTGCTGGCCGTCATTCGGACGCGGATCGGTCACGGAAGGTTGGGAAAATCGTTTCGAATCAAACTCTTGCATTCCGTGCTCCTTTCTGATTTTTCGGAATCTTTATATACAATACCCCGGAGGCATAACTCGCTTCGATCTGATTCTCGTCGATCGACTCGATGTAAAACGAACGCTTGTATTTGCCGTAGCAACGCTCGCCCCGAATCAAAGTTCTGCCGTCCGTCGGCGTTCCGCGCGAACGGTACGCTTCGATTTCCAGATAATTGTCTTCGTACTGAATGTGAATATCCTGGATCGAAATCCCCGGAAGTTCCGCTTCAATATAGAAACATGCGTCGTCGGAATAGACGTCGACATGGAAGGAAGTCGCGTTTTCGCCGCAGTTATACGGTCGCTCGTTCGTACGATGCGATGTCACCTCGTAAAACAGTAGGTCGAGCGCTTTTTTATGTGTTTGCTTCATGATGATTACTCGCTTTCTTAAAAATCTGCACCGGAATCGTAAAGATGAACGCCACGCCGATGTCCTCATTGGAGTACACCTCGATCGTCTCATTGTGGGCATTGATGATTTCGCGCACGATCGAGAGACCGAGTCCGGACGATCGCTTTTCCAATCCACGGGATGCATCCAGTTTTTCAAAACGGTTCCAAATCCGCGCTCGTTCCTCCGGCGTCATCACCTTGCCGGTGTTGCTGATCCCGACATAGAATTTCTCATTTTTGAGCTCGGTTCGGATGCTGATCGCCCCCCCGACATCGACAAATTTTGTCGCATTGTCGAGCAGATTGTAGACGATGCGCTGGATGCCGTTGACATCGCCGTGCGCCAGAACATGCTCACGATGCAGGTCGATATTGAGCTTGACCTGCTTCTCCAAAATAATGGTCTCAAACGAATCGAGCACGGTAAGGATCAATTGATTGAGGTCAAAATCGGTCTTGGAAAGCACCAGCTCGCCCGATTCCATCTTGGCAAGGTCGAGCAGGTTGTTGGACATGGTCAGCATCCGGTCGCATTCGGAGACCACGATGCCGAGGTACCGATCCTGCTTCTCCCGATCGATGGTTCCGTCGAGAATCCCCGCGGTGTAACCTTTGATGGTCGTCAGAGGCGTACGGATATCATGCGAGAAACTCGACACGAAATTGCGACGCGCCCGCTCCTGCTTCTGGATGTCGTTGGCCATCTTGTTGAACGCATCAGCGAGTTCCGCCAGCTCATCCGTCCCGTTTTTTCTTCCCTTGATCCGCTGATCGAGCTGACCTTTGGCGATCTTGTCGGCGGATACTGCGATCGCCCGGATCTCGGAAGTCATTCGATTGGTGAGCAGATAGATGGAAACCAGCGCCAGGAAGGCGACGAGAACGAGCGAAACAAAGACGATCAAGGACACACGCGTGATGGTGTCGGCAATCTCGAGCATCGGCAAGCTGACAAAAATCGAGAACCGCTGCTCGCCGACACGTAGAGGAACTCCGACACGAAGCATCCGTTCCCGGTTGACGCCTTCGTTGACCAATGTCTTGGTGACTCCGCCCTCTCGGACATTTTGCCAGTCCGCATGCAGGCGCTCGACATCGGATTCGGTCAGACTGCCGAGATCTTGGTCGGTCCCGTAGATTCCGCCCTCTTCATCGACCAACCATATCGTTCCACCCGAGTAACTGTCGAGCAAGAGCACCTGCTCCTTGACCAGAGACAGACTGATCCGATCGACATAACTCGCGTTGAGCAATGTCTCATAATTGCCGATACGCGCCCGGATCTGTCCCGTTTCCTTTTCGATGAAATAGTTTTCGAGCGCAATCCGTACCCCGACGACGATCAGGATGAAGGAAAGCAGGAAGAGCAGCAGATACACGAACGAGAACTTTCGAAAAATCGAGTTCATACGATCAATCGTTGACCTTAAACTTGTAGCCTACGCCCCAAACGGTCTTGATCTCCCAGTTTGTGCCGGGCTTATCGAATTTTTCGCGCAGCCGCTTGATGTGCACGTCGACCGTGCGCGTCTCACCGAAGAAGTCATAGCCCCAGATTTTGTCGAGGAGCTGCTCCCTCGTAAACACGCGATTCGGATTGCTTGCGAGATAAAAGAGCAGTTCGATCTCCTTCGGCGGAAGCTCGAAGGTCTCCCCGAAATACGTCACGACATAATTATCGAGGTTAATGGTCAGATGATCCAGTTCAACCACGCCTTTACTTTCCGGCGTCTCCGCGACTTTCGCACGGCGGAGCACTGCCTTGACGCGCGCCGCCATTTCCTTTCCATCAAATGGTTTCACGATATAGTCGTCCGCACCGAGCTCGAGTCCGATGATCTTGTCGAGCGTCTCGTCTTTGGCGGTGACCATGATAATCGGAACTTCAGCGATCTTTTTGATTTCTTTGAGCGTATCGTAGCCATCCATTCCCGGCATCATCAAGTCAAGCAAAATCAGATCCGGCAAGGTTTGTCGAGCACGTTTGACCACCTCTTCGCCATTCGCGAATCCCTCGACTTCATAGCCTTCTTTGTCGAGATAGAGTTGGATCAATTCCCGGATATTCGGATCGTCGTCCACGACATAAATCTTCTTGTTCATGCGATCTCCTCTCCGCGTAGGCATTTGAGCCTCTACGCTCTCATAACGCATTCATTATAGCCTCTCGCGAGGAGTCAAAAAACATCAGTAAAGACATTATGTGTAAATAAATTATGTCGAAGCCGCTTCGAGCGATAGCCGGAGAGAATGTATGTAAGCGATAAAACATCATAAAAAAGAGCTGTCGAATGCTCGACAGCTCGGATGGCTGGGGATATAGGATTTGAACCTATGAATGACGGAGTCAAAGTCCGGTGCCTTACCGCTTGGCGAATCCCCAATGCTGGTGGAGGGAGAAGGATTCGAACCTTCGAAATCGACGATAACGGATTTACAGTCCGCCCCCTTTGGCCACTCGGGAACCCCTCCACGCACAGTCACGGTATGTGACAAGGGTTATTATACAACAGGTGGTTTGATCATGGCAAGATAAAATTTGCAGGTTGAGCAATTTTTGTTGAAATCATCGCGCCTTGCGTTCCGCCTCGTAGACCTTCCGATTCTCCGCCGCAGGACGCGAGATCAAAAGATAGATCGCCAGGATGCCGACAAAGGTAAACATGACGACCGTAGCGCGATAACCGAACCGGTCTCCGACGATACCGCCGATAAACTGAATCAGGATCGCCATCAGAGTTGCATATGCGCCGAAAACGGCGCTGACTTTCGCCCGCATTTGCGGATCGAGGTAAGACTGAACACTCGCTTGTCGAACAGTAGCGGATGTCATGCCAAGCCCCCCGACAACAAAGCGATTGAACAGCATCAGCGGATAAGGGATAAAGAGCAGCAAAAGATCACAGAAGTCGTAAGTATAGTAGACAAATTGCGTTACACGATATCTCTTTTTCGGTGTGATCGTCCAAACATACTGCATCACTCCGGCAAGCATACGCCCGATCGTCTCTGCACTGATCAGAAAACCGTACAATGTCGCTCCCAACCAAGGTGAACTTTGAAAGAACGCCTGCACCTGTACCGTCTTCGCATCGGAGAGTCCCTGCGTAATCCCCATATAAGCGTATATATTGCGAATTCCCTTTTCTGCCCGGATGTAGTGAAATCCGGACATCATTTCCTCTCGGTACGCCGCAAAACCCCTCACTGCGCATCGAACCGGTTCAAAACGCTCGCGAATGAAGAGTTCGGAGGTTGCAGCCAGAAGCAACATCGCACCGACCAAGTAGAAGAGATCGTGCATCTCCATACTTTTGTAAAGGAAGGCGGAAATCGGCGCCATGAAGATCGTGATGCTGGGATAAAGTGTACCCGAAATCGCATACCCCTTGTGTTCGAAACCTTTCGGGATCAGATCGGGGAACCACGCTTGGTAGGCATTGGAATAAATCGCGCTGATTACCCCGAACAGAAAACTGATCAGCACATAGAACATATAATGAAACCCGATGTGAGAAAGCGTCGCCCCAAGTACAAAATACATCACCGCCAGCAAATAATCCAAAGCAACGATCACCGGTTTCTTACGATTGCGATCAATCAAGGGAGCGACCAAAATCGGAAGGACAGTACCCGGAATCATTCCGATGACAAACATCATGCTGGACCGGAGCACGGATCCGGTTTTTTCAAATACAGTCAAACTGAGAGGCAGTTGAATCACCTGGCCACCGATGATCGAGATCACGGTGCCGAAAGTAATCAGCGAAAAATCCCGCGTCCAAAGTGTCCGATCCGTCTTCATACGCCCTCCTCCGTTACCTTCAAAATAAGACCCCCCCGGTGAAGCCGAGGGGGATTGAAATCACTTGAATCTACGCGAGTCTAAACTCTTATGCCCAGATCTCATCGTCCGTAGGGACTTTGATTTTTGCGCTGAGCGGCGCAATGCGAGTGATATTGAGCAGATGCTTGTAGGTGAAGTTCTCGGAAATCGAGTTATTTCCCCACGAGCCGCAGCCCAGAGTGTTGGTCACGGCGAGACCGTTCTGCATCGATCCGCCCGCCGTTGTAGCCGACGGAGCGTTGACCACAAAGCGCGAGACATTCAGCTCGCTGCCGGCCTTGATGATATTGCCCTGGTTGTTCGAGTGGATCGCCGCCGTGTGACCGCTTCCCTCGAGGTTGAGGTTGGTCTTCGCGATCAGAATCGCTTCCTCGAAATTGTCGTACGGATATGCCGAGAGCACCGGGCACATCTTCTCTTTGGAGATCATATCCGCAGCGCCGTAACCCTCGGACTCGAGCACGAGCACACGAGTGCCTTCCGGAATCGCGATTCCCGCCTTGTCCGCGATGAACTTCGGCGATTGACCGACGATGTCGCCCGCGAGGTGACCGTCTTCAAAGATCGCACCGACCACTTTCGCTTTGTCCGCCATCGGTACGATGTACGCTTTGCTCGCTTCGAATGCCTTCATCACTTCTTCGCGCTGATCGCGTGGGTAGATGAAACTTTGCTCGCCGGAGCAGATGATGCCGTTGTCGAAGGTACGACCAGCGACGACTTTCGCAGCGGCCGCCGCATAGTCGATATGGCGATCCAAGATGACTTGGACATTCCCTGCGCCGACACCGAAGGACGGCTTTCCGGAGGAGTACGCCGATTTGACCATCGCCATACCGCCCGTCGCAACGACGACATCCGCTTCCTTCATCAGCTCGCTCGTCTTCTCGATGGAAGGCTCGGCGATGATTTGGATCAGGTTCTCAGGTACATTGAACTTCTTGAGGTTTTCCTTGATCAGGCGAACCGTCTCGCCGGAGCATCCTTTCGAACGCGGGTGCGGCGCGATAATGATCGCATTCTTTGTCTTGAGGGCAAACATGATCTTGGACATCGGGGTGACGATCGGGTTGGTGGTCGGTGTGATTCCCGCTACGACGCCGATCGGCTTCGCCACTTCGATCAAACCGGTACGATCGCAGATGCTCAGAATACCCATCGACTTCTTGCCGCGAATGTCGTTCCAGATCGCTTTGGATTTGCCTTTGTTCTTGGCAACCTTGTCTTCGTAAACGCCCATGCGCGTCTCTTTGACCGCCATGTCCGCGAGCATTTCCGCATTGTCGTACACGGTTTTACCGACCGTCTTGACGATCTGATCGACCGTATCCTGGTCGAAGTTCAGCGCGTATTCCGCTTGCGCTTCACGCGCCTTTTGAACCATTTCCTTGATGTTCATCGAATTGTTTCCGCCTTATCTGATTATTTGTTGTAGTTTGTCTTGCAGTTGGTCGATGCGCCTAGTAGAGCGCCTTGTAAATGTCGCGGATCTCATCGCGAGAAAGCTCGACATAGTTGTTCGCGAGCAGACGCTGCTGTCCGGCGATCACACTGTCGGCAAAAGATTCGATCTCCGATTCCTTCATGCCGTAAGTGCTGAGGCGATTCTTGGACAGAAGGTTGCCGAGGAGCTTCTCGAGCTCGTCATATACTTTGTCCGGAGTGGTTCCGAGCAACTCCGCATAGATCTTGTTGAGTCGAACGATGCGGCCGGTCGGATTTTTCTTTTGGTAGTACTTGAAGATTTCAGTAAAAAACTGATAATTGGACTCGCCATGCGGTACATGGTAGGTGCCGCCGAGCGGATACGACATCGCGTGAACCGCACCGACACCGGTGTTGCCGAATGCGATGCCGGCATAGTTGCTCGCCATCAGCATCTCATCGAGACATTCCATACGATACGCTTCGCCTTTAGCGACAATGTTTTGGTAGATGCCGACGATGATGCGGATCGCTTCGATCGCATACAGCTCGGTGTACGGATTGGATTTTGGAGAAACAAAGGACTCCGTCGCATGAATCAACGCGTCGATCGAGCTGTAAACATAGAATTTGTACGGAAGCGTCTTGATCATTTCCGGAATCAGGACCGCATCGTCGGCGAGCAGTTCATCGACCGCAAGCCCTTTCTTCGTGCCGAGGGACTTGAGTTCCGCGATCGAGATATTGGTCACTTCGGATCCGGTACCGCAGGTCGTCGGAACGATGACCAATTCCTTTTCTTTGATTAGATCGACACGACGTTCGAACGCGTCGACGACATTGTCGATCCCTTTGAGAACAAAGAGCTTCGAGATGTCGATGACCGTACCGCCGCCGACCGCGATGATGCGCTTGAACTCATACTTCTTGATCTCTTGGAGCATCGCGTTCATCATTTCATCCGACGGCTCGCCCACGCCGTATTTCTCTTGGAAAATAAAGCGGGACTGGAGGCCGAGCGGCTTCATGAACGGCTCATAGATGAATTCGTTGGTGACGACGACGTCGTCCGCTCCGATTTGAAACTCTTTCGCAAATTCTGCAAAAGTGTCAAAACGGTGTAGTCTGGATTTGAGTTTGAATAGCTGCATCTTATCTCTCCTTTGGAAATCTTTTCTTGAATTCTTCTTCGAGCATCGGTCTGTGATCCGGGTGAGCGATAGCGACCAGTGCCTTGGCACGCTCACGCAGTGTTTTGCCGCGCAGATGAGCAATTCCGTATTCCGTGATGATGTAGTCCACGTCATTGCGCGTCGTCGTGACGGCTGTGCCCTCCTTCAGGAAAGGCACGATGCGCGAAACCTTGCCACCGGCAGCCGTCGAAGGAATCGCGATGATCGATTTGCCTCCCTTCGCCGCCGATGCGCCGCGCACATAGTCGACTTGTCCGCCGGTACCGCTGAACTGTCTGAGCCCGATCGATTCCGAAGCGACCTGACCCATGAGATCCACCTCGATGCAGGAGTTGATCGAAATCATATTCTCATTCTGCATAATCGTCAGAGGGTTGTTGACATAGTCGACCGGATAAAGCTCCACATCTTTGTTGTGGTCGATGAAATCGTAGAGCGCTTTGGTCCCCATCAAGAAGGTCGAAACCATCTTGCCCGGATGAAGCGTCTTTTTGGCTCCGGTGATGCAGCCGCGCTTCACGAGCTCCAGTGCACCGTCGGAGAACATCTCCGTATGGATCCCGAGATCCTTCTTGTCGCCCAGGAACATCAGAACCGCATCCGGAATCCCGCCGATCCCGAGCTGAAGCGTGTCGCCGTCTTTGATCAGCGAAGCGCAGTGACGTCCGATCTCCTTTTCGATGTCGCCGATCGGTCCCGGCTTAAGTTCGTACAATGGGTAGGAGCAAGGAATGATGTGGTCGATCTGATCGAGGTGAATGAAGTTGTCCCCATAGACATAAGGCATCTGATCATTGACCTCGGCGATGACGATCTTGGCATTTTCAGCCGCCGGCTTTGTGTAATCGCAAGAGATACCGAAGCTGCAGTTGCCGTTTTCATCCGGAGCCGAGACTTGAATCACGGCGACATCGACATCGATGCTTCCGTTTCGGAACAGTCGCGGCACTTCGTAGAAGAAGCAAGGGGTAAAGTCCGCCCGATCCTCCTCGACCGCTTTGCGCGTGTTTGCGCCGACAAAAATCGCATTATGCCGGAAATTTTCTTCATACTCAGGGAGGGCATATCGGCCCTCCCCCAGTCCCAGCATATGGATGATTTGAACATTTCTGTAGTCTGCGCTGTGATCCAGCAGCGCTTTGATCGTCTCTTGAGGTACCGCCGCCGCGTGCGCAAAGACGACTTTGTCGTTGTCTTTGATGTGACGAATCGCCTCTGCCGCGGTCGTTACCTTGTGTGCGTTTTTACCGAAATTCATTCCGTCATCCTCACCTATGCTTGATTTTATTTGATGATGTTACGATGTTATGCGCGGTCTCTGGAAACGTCGACATGCGCAAGTTCGCGCGCGAGCGCTTTCTTCGCTTCGAGATTTCCCTGGCGCGAAATCATGATGCGCTGTGCTTGTGGAGAACCCGCACCGTGCATCGACTCGGTACGATAGCCGACCGCCGCCGTTCCGAGCGTGATGTTCTCGATCAGGCGCAGGATGCGCATACGGTTTTCGGTGTCTTTGCCGACTTTACCTGCCAGATATTTCTTGACATATGCGCCGAGTTTCTCGTCTTTGAAGTCCGCCTCGGAAGGCATAGTGACCATCAAACCGCCTGCGATATCCTCGGCGAGACGCGCAATCTCGTAAGGGAAACGCGTCACGTTCTGCTTGCAGACATTCGCGAGAAGCAGGTCGATCAGGTAGTTGCCGGACTCGGTTTTGTGCGATTCGTACGAGCAAGCGAGCGCACTCGACCAGAGCGTTTCGTTGAGGTGAATCATTTCGATGAGTTTGTCCTTGACATGGCTCGCCTTCTCAACGCCATTGTAGTCCGCAGCGAGAGCAGCGGCTCCGATCAGAACGTCACCGACACCGGTCTTACAAGCGTAAGACTGTCTGTGGTATCCCGAGAAGCGCTCGACCATCATGTTGGCATACTTCGCTTCGCGGCACATAAAGACGCGCTCATTCGGTACAAATACATTGTCGAAGATGACGAGAGCTTCATGTCCGCCGAATTCGCGGTTACCGAGGTCAATGTCTGCGCCCGGCTCCATCTTACGCGTATCGCAAGACTGACGGCCGTAGATCATGAAAACTCCTTCCGCATCCGAAGGAACCGCAAAGGATACCGCGTAATCCGCGTCCTCGTCCTTCATCGACATCGTCGGCATGATCAGATGCTCATGCGAGTTGACCGCACCGGTCTGGTGAGCCTTCGCACCGCGAACGACGATACCGTCCTCACGCACTTCGACGACATGCAGGTACATATCCGGATCTTCCTGTTTGGAAGGCGCCAGACCGCGATCGCCTTTCGGGTCGGTCATCGCACCGTCGATTACGAGGTCATTCTTCTGAGCAAATTTTACATATTCGATGAAACGCTTGTGGTACTCCGTTCCATACTCTTTGTCCATTTCGTAAGTTGTCGAATAAATTGCATTGAGCGCGTCCATACCGACACATCGCTGGAAGCAAGAACCGGTCTTTTGACCGAGCAAACGCTGCATCTTGATCTTCTTGACCAAGTCGTCTTGGCTCATGTGGATGTGGCAGAAACGGTTGACTCGCTCGCCGGTGAATGGAGAGATCGCAGTGACCAAATCACGATACTCATCCTGCTGTGCCAGCTCGTAAGTCATCGCTACTGAATTGAGCGACGGCCGAATGATCGGATGATCGACCGGATTCTCGATCCGCTCTCCGAACATGTACACTTTGAGGTCCAGTTTCCGTAAACTTTCGATGTACTCTTCCCTTGTTTTCAACGCCATAACCCTTCTCCTTTCACATTACGAAATAAACAGTCGAACAGCAACCGTGACTTCGTTATATTTTAGACAATTAAGTCTAAAAAAAAGCCGAACCCATCGATTGCTATCCTCTTTCGCCGCCCTAATCTTAGCACTCCGATTTGGGGGTGTCAACCGATTCGGCAAAATTAAATGCGAGACCGAACTTTGTCAAGAAGGTTGAATAAGCAAAGAGCACCCGAGATCGCTCTCAGGTGCCCTTCGGGTCGAATATCAAATCGTTGGGAAGATCCTTTTGAAGTGGTTACCAGTCGACTTCCATGTCGAGCAAATAGCAGGACAATCCCTTGCCGTGCATATCGAGCGACAGAGTCCGGGTCACCCCGCCTCCGAGCGCTTCATACATCACGAAGTTGAGAGCACCGAGCTGCGGCACTTCGTATCGCACCACATCGCCCTTTACCATGCCCGCAAAATGCTGTTTCACGCGCTCCGGTGTTACCAGACGCGCCATTTTTTCATAATCCTCGATGCGGTACGCAATCAGAGAAATGTTTGAGATGTTGCCCTTATCGCCGGTTCGCGAATGGGCGATATTACATAATTTCATCAAGCACCTCCTACGATTCCGTCATCTTGACGGTCGGATGAACATCGGAACGATCGATGACGATCGAAGCGACCGATACGATTTCTCGGATCCCCTTCGTCGCGCCGCATCCACCTGCCGGTCCGTTGGTGTAAAGAGCTTCCACTTCTTCGCCGACCCGCGCCGCCGTCGCCCGATCTTTCGCCCGTGCCGAGACGCGCAGTCGGATCTCGGTCGGCATGGTTTCCGGCTGTCGGCACCCGGCGCCCCAATACAGCGAATTGACTCCGATGAGGTCGACCTTGAGTTCCTCAAATTCGATATTGCGCAATTTGAGGCGATCGACCACGATCTCACCGGCCAACTTTGCCCGTTCATAGGCTCCCGGGCCGCCGTAGCTGATCTCACCGTCGCCGATGACGCAGTCCTTGTAACCCAGGGACACCTTCAATGTCTGCGGCTTTTGCTTGCCGCCAGCGCCCTTCGCCTCGACCACGTCCTTCCCTTTTTCCAAGAATTGAACCTTCGAAAAGTCGGCTACGACATCCGGCGTGATGTAATTTGCGGGATCGTGGATCTCGTAAAGCATCTGCTCCGTGCAGGTATGCGCGTTGACGACACCGCCGCTTCCCTCGACCTTTGTGACAAAGAAGGAACCGTCTTCGCACACTTCGACAAGCGGGAAACCGAGTCGTGCCAAACCGTCGACGGTTTTTCCCGCAGCCGGATCCGCGTAATATCCTCCGCTGACCTGTCCTCCGCATTCGAGCAAATGACCGATCAACGTTCCCTTGCCGAGCTTATCCCAATCGTCCGGAGACCAGCCGAACTCATAAATCATCGGCGCCATAAAAATGGCAGGATCCGCCACGCGACCGGTGATCACGATATCCGCGCCACCGCGGAGCGCTTCGACGATCCCTTCGACGCCAAGGTAAACATTGGCGGACACCACCTCGCCGTCGAGCTCCGAAAGCGGCTTTCCCGTCTCCCAGACGGTAGCGTCCTGATACTTGGTCAATTTTTCCAGCACATCGTCGCCGAGCACCGCCGCGACACGAAGTCCATGAATTCCGTGCTTCCGCGCAATCTCGATGCAGACATCCACCGCCGCCTCCGGATTGGCAGCGCCCATATTGGTGATCACTTTGACGCCGTGCTTCTTCGCGAGCGGGATCACCTTTTCCATCCGGTAGGCCAGCAGACCGTTGTAGCCTTTTTTCGGATCCTTCAGCTTTTCCATCTGCGCGATCGCGATCGTACGCTCCGCAAGACACTCAAAGCTGATATAGTTCAGATTTCCTTTCTCGATGAGTTCCAACGCCGGTTCCAGACGGTCGCCCGCATAACCGGCTCCACTACCGATTCGTAAGGTTTTCATAGTTCCTCCTAAATCGCAATCGCTCCGATCACCACGGAGATCACGAGCATAATCAGCGTCACCGCAAAGGCCATCGGAATCGTCTTCTTCTGATGTTCACCAAACTCGACACCGGCGAGCCCGATCAGAAGGAAGGTGGAAGGGGTCAGCGGAGACACCGGGAAACCGGTCGTCATCTGCCCGAGAATAGCGGCGCGACCGATCATGATCGCTTCCACACCAAAGCCGGAAGCGGTATTTCCGAGAACAGGCAACACACCGAAATAGAAGGAATCCGGATCAAAGAGCAGGGATGCCGGCATCGCAATCGCACCGGTGATCACCGGGAAATAGCGACCGAGCGAGACGGGGATGATGCTGACGAGCGCATCCGACATCGCGGTGATCATTCCGGTCCCTTTCATAATGCCGGTAAACGCTCCCGCTGCAAACAGAACGGACGCCATCATCAGAGCCGACTTCGCATGAGCATCGATGCGCTCTTTTTGAAGTTTCGGTTGCGGATAGTTGACAAGCATCGCAAGCACAAAGGCCACCATGAAAATGACTTCCGGCTTGATCTTGAAATTTCCGCCGACGATCAGACCCGTGATGGTCAAGACGATCAGAAGCACATTGATCCAGAATCGATTTGGACGCAGCAGCGCCTGCTTCTCCGGAGAAAGCTCCTCTTCCGTCAGTTGGATCTTTCCGGCACTCGAGGCGCCAAGGCGTTTTTTCTCCGCTTTTCCGAGCAGGAAGGCAAACACGAGCACCGTGAGGAGTCCGCCGATGACCGCCGGAAGCACCGGCATAAAAAGATTCATAACATCGATGTTGAACGCGGTCGCGGCACGAATCGTCGGGCCGCCCCAAGGCAGGATGTTCATTGTACCTGCGGAAAGCGCGACGATGGTAGCGAGCGTCGTTCGCTTCATGCCGACCGCATCATACACCGGAATCAAAGCAGGAACACAGATCAGGAAGGTGATGGCTCCGGAGCCGTCCAAGTGGATGATCATCGCCAAAATCGCCGTACCGAGAGCAATTTTGACCGGATCCGTACCGATCACTTTGAGGATGCCGCGGATGATCGGGCGGAAGGTTCCGGCATCCGTCAGAATACCGAAGAAGAGAATCGAGAAGATGAACATGACGCCCGTCGCAGCGACGGTTCCGACCCCTTTCGAAATCATTCCGCCCAGAGCAACGACATTCGCCGCCGGGATAATATCACCCTTTTCATTCGGGAAAAAGAAGCAAGCGACCAAGCCGATCAAGATCGGAATCAAGATCAGAGCCACGGTCGGCGAGAGCTTCTTCGTCATAATCAGAAGAAGCACAAGCACTACAGTAAGAAAGCCAAGGATAGCCAGCATAAAAACCTCCTATTTGAGATACTTTATGCTTACGCAAACAATGTGCCAAACCGAAAGACTCACCACGAGAAGTCAAAGAAATTGTGAAAAGATTCCCATTGCGGCAGCGCAGGGGGATGGAACATGCTATCTGTGGAGAAACTGAGAACGACGCGTGTCCAAAATTCTAAAATTCGAGAACATTTCTAAAATCGCGGAATTACGACTCCTCGGTTCCCGCCAGTTTTTTGTACAGACCGGAAAGGCTGATTCCGAGCTGTTGCGCCGTTTTGCGCTTACCGGAGACGCCACTGCCGTTTTCTTCGAGCAAACGGAGGATTTCCGCCCGCTCAAAGCGACGGACGCGCTCCGCCAAAGTTCCCCGGGACGAAGAGTCAAAAGTCGGTTCCGCCAAGACTTGCCGCATTCCCGCCGGCAACATCGACTCCCGAATCACACCGTCTTCGCTGAGATAAGAAAGAAATTCGAGCACATTGCGCAGTTCACGCGCATTTCCCGGCCAGGGATACGATCGCATTGCGGACACAGCTTCGGGAGTCAACCGGATCGCGCGGCGACATCGCACGGAAAACTCGAGCAACAACCGGTGCGCCAACGGCTCGATGTCTTCGATGCGTTCGCGCAAAGGCGGAATCCGGATCGGGAATGCGTTCAGACGATAATAGAGATCCGCTCGGAAGCGTCCTTCACGCAGCGCTTGGCTCATGTCTACATTGGTAGAAGCGATGACGCGCACGTCGACCGCACGCTCTTCCACAGCACCGACCGGACGAATTTTGCGCTCCTGGAGCGCCCTCAAAATCTTTGCCTGCAGTCCCGGTTCGATCTCCGTGATCTCATCGAGGAACAGAGTACCTCCCGATGCCGCTTCGAACAGGCCGACCTTGCCGCCCTTTTTCGCCCCCGTAAACGCGCCTTCCACATAGCCGAAAAGCTCTGATTCCAAGGTACTGTGGTTGAAGGTAGCGCAGTTGATCGCGAGAAAGACTTGATCGCGCCGGTCGCCCGCATTGTGAATCGCCTGCGCGTACAGTTCCTTGCCGGTACCGCTTTCGGATTGCAAAAAGACGGTCGCGTCCGTTGCGGCGGCACGCCGCGCCATCTCTTTCACCGCAATCGAAGCGGGAGATTCCGCCACAATGTCGTCGAAGGTATACTTGGCGGATGCGGACGCGCGCGCAATCCGTCGGATCACGAGTTTCGAGTGTCGCAGTGCTTCGTCGATCGCCGCCTTCAAATCCTCCGCCTGCTGAAAAAATGTGACCACGGAGAGTCCTGCAACGATCTCGCCCCCTCGGCGAATCGGATACATGTTGACAAAATAAAGATCCGACCCTTCGCGGCGCGGGACACGCAGAACCGCTTTTCCGCTTTTCAGCACATCCGGCAGCATCGCCCCGGCGCGAATTTCACGCAATGTCTGACCGACGAGCTGGTCCAGCGGGCGCTTTAAAAACGAGCAATAGGCGTCGTTGGCATACAAAATCACGCCCTCCGTATCGATCAATAAAATTCCTTCTTCCATCGCATCGAAGATGATGCGCACTTGGTCGGTCATTTCAAAACTCAAACTCTCCACCTCGCAGTCCTGACCGGAGCGCTCCCATTGGATCGACTGCCCGGGCGCTCCCCTTTTATTATAGTGCCCAATCGCCCGTCGCGCCACTGCGGTATTCTTGACGCGCAAGGTCATGCGCATGACTTTCTCTTCTGGTATAATCGGAATGAGCGCCTTAGCGCGATAGGAGGGCATATGCCATCGTTTCGACCGATAGAGACAATCATCCGCGACGTCCCCCCGTACTGGGTGGGCAACGGATTCTATGTCCGACAATATTTTCCGACGAAGCGCATCGAAAACTTTTTTCAGCGCTTCTCTCCTTTTCTCGTGATGGACTACGGCGCGCCGACGCATTTCAAAGGCACGGATCGCCCTGCAGGCATCGGACCGCACCCACATCGCGGGATCGCCACCGTCACCTTCGCCTTCGAAGGCTCGATCGAGCACGGCGACAACCAGGGCAACCGCGGCGTCATCCATCCCGGTGACATCCAGTGGATGACCGCCGGCGACGGGATCCTCCACAAAGAGTATCACGAGCCCGAATACGCCAAGAACGACCGAATCCTTCATATGATCCAGCTCTGGGTCGACCTGCCGACGCCGCACAAACGCACCGCACCGACCTACCAGGCGATCACAGCGGATCAGATGGGCAAGCGCGTGCTCGCAAACGGCGCCGAGGTAATCGTTTACGCCGGAGAAGCCTTCGGCACGACCGGGCCGGCCGCGACCTTCTCACCGATGAACATCTACAAGATTCGCCTCAGCAAGGGACAGAGCGTCACGCTCCGCGAACCGGCGGGCTACAACACCGGCGCCCTCGTGATCGCAGGCTCCGCGCTCGTCAATCCGGCGACGCTCGGTGAATCCGATGCCGAGACGGCGACCGAGGTGACCGCTCACGCCGGGCGCGACGCCTGCCACCATACGTCCGCAGCGAGCGCGTCCCCGACGGCGAAGGTTTGCCGGGATGCCGAGACGGCGGATCGATCGCACCACACCCGCGCTCTGGCGCACGACTTTATGCTGTTCTCCAATGCCGGCGAAGAGATCCTCTTCGTGTGCGAGGACGAGAGCGCGGAGATCGTCGTCTTGAGCGGACAGCCGCTCAACCAACCGGTTGCGGCACAGGGACCATTCGTGATGAACACGCAAGCCGAACTCCTCGAAGCGCACCGAGACTATCAGGAAGGTCGCTTCGGAAGCCATGTTTTCTAATGGTGCGCCTCTTACTGATTCGCCACGGCGAATCCGAATCCGATCTGCTCCATGTCCATGAGGGACGTGCCGATTTTTCGCTGACGCCCCGCGGTCTGCAGCAGGCAAAGGCGCTCGCGACCTATGTCGCGACCCATTACCAAGTCGATCGCATCTATACCAGTCCGCTCCGGAGAGCGGCACAGACCGCGGCGTTGTTGCACGAAGCGACCGGCGCTCCGCAGTATGTCGACGACGATCTGATGGAATTCGACAACGGACTGCTTGCCGGTCTGCCCTTTGCCGAAGCCGCGGTACGCTACCCGAAGCCCGACGCACTCCCGCTCCATGCCTCCACGCATGGACAGGAGTCTCGACTCGCCTTTCGCTACCGAGCGGAGCGCGCACTCTCCAAGATCTTGTCCGACGCGGGCGAGCCTCTCGGTGAGGCGAAGCGCACGGCGGCCGCGGCCGGCGAACCGGGGTCGAACAGCGCGCCGGAGCAGGCCGAGAGCAAGCGGGATCGTACTGTCGCGATCGTTTCGCACGGCGGGATGATCAACCGCATGTACCACTGCTTTCTGCGGCTACCCGTCGATACCGATCTCCTGTTTCCGACCGCGGATACCGGACTGCACGAATGGACGATCGCCGAGGGAGCACGCCGCATCGTACGCGCCAATTATCACGACCACACGCAAACTTTATCTCATACGGAGACCCCATGATGAACGAAATGTCGAGCGCACCGATTCTATCGATCCAGCATCTCTTCAAATCCTACGGACCCAAACCCGCGCTGTCGGATCTCAATCTGCAGATCAACGCGCCGCGCATCATCGGATTGCTCGGACCCAACGGTTCCGGCAAAACGACCCTCTTCAAATTGATCGCCGGGTTGCAGCAACCGACCTCCGGCACCATCCAAGTTTGCGGCGAACCCGTCGGGGCCAAAAGCCGCGCGCTGACCTCTTATCTGCCGGACAAGATGCATCTCAACCCGGGTCACACGGTAAGGCAGCACATCGATTTTTTTGCCGACTTCTTTGACGATTTCGATCGCCAACGTGCGGAAGATCTCGCGCATTCGCTCCGACTCGAGCCGAACCAGGTCCTCAAAACCCTCTCAAAGGGTACGCAGGAACGCCTCCAACTCGTCCTCGCGATGGCGCGGCGCGCTCGACTGTATCTCCTCGACGAACCGATCGGAGGAGTCGATCCGGCGACACGCGATTTCATCCTCGACATCATTCGCTCCAATTATCTCGAATCCTCCGCATTGATCATCTCGACCCACCTCGTTTCCGATATCGAGCACATCTTCGACGACGTGCTCTTTCTGCATACAGGCAAAATCCATCTCGCCGGCGCTGTGGACGATCTACGCAAACAACACGGCAAGACCATCGATCAATTGTTCCGGGAGGTTTTCCATGTTTATTAAGCTCCTCGTTCACGAATTTCGCGCCACCGTACGCAACTTCCTTCCAATCTATGCTGCGATGCTCGCGGCGGGAGTGGTTCTGTACTTCTCCTATTTCTGGATTCAAAACGGCTGGCTGACGGCGTTTTCGATGGGGATGCTGCTCCTGACGATCTTTGCGCTCGCTTTCGTGACCCCGATCCTCTGCGGATTTCGCTTCTACCGCAGCCTGTACAGCGAGCAGGGATACCTCTGGTTTTCTCTGCCGGTGACGCGCGCGACTCTTATGCACAGCAAATTGGTGATGGCCTTCTTTTGGGCGATCTTCGGCGCGATCTGCAGCTGGGCGATGTTCTACCTGCTGTATCTCATCGGTGTCGACAGGGACTTTTGGATCAGCCATCTGATGACTTGGTTCTTGAGTCTCAATCATTCCTCGACCCTCTTCCTCATCACGGCACAAGCGATCTTGATCGCGATGACCTTTGTGACGGAGGTATATGCCTGCATCGCCGTGTCGCAGTCGACTTACAACCAGAACAAACTGCTGGTCGGCATCGGGCTGTACATTACCTTTATGATCATTTCGAGCACCGTCGGACCGCTGATCATGGGACTGCTGATCCAACTGCCGCTCAGCCTTATGTTCCAAGCGAACAATCCGATTCTCAACATCATCGACAATGTCCTCATCGTCACGTTGATCGGCAAATTCATCGAATGCGGCATCTACTACGCGATCGCTTGGTATTACTGCACCAAGAAACTCAACCTACAGTGAGGTCGCTATGAAAACCTCCATCCCCGCGCTGAGCGTCCGCCCCATCTTCCAAGAGCTCGGAAGCCCCCTGTTGCTCCCCGAGTCCTTTGACCCGTCCTCTCGTAGCCTCGCGCTGGAATTGCCGGAGGGAAGCATCATCGACCTCGTCGACGGACGGGACAAGGGTCGTTTTGTGGCGCGCGCTTATCTCGGCAGGCAAAACAAAGGAATCGGCTGGGTGCTCACCGCCAACCCCAAAGAAGCGATCGACACGACCTTTTTCCACAAAAAATTGCGCTCGGCTCTCGAAAAGCGACTGACCATACTGAAGAACCCAAAGACCACCGCATTCCGCGTATTCAACGGCGAAGGGGACGGCATCGGCGGACTCACCATCGACTACTACGACGAAAGTTATCTGATCACCTATTACAGCGAAGGCATCGCGTGCTATCATGACCGAATCCTCAGGGAACTCCTGCGTCTGACCGCACCGCGCACCGTGATTCGCAAACTCCGCTTCGGCGAACATAACCCGAGCGGAGAACTCGTCACCGGCTCGCCGGACGAAGCCCCGCGCCAAATCTTGGAGAACGGCGTATCTCTCTGCGTCGATCTGCTCGACGGCGCGATGACGGGAATCTTTCTCGACCAACGCGATGTGCGACGCGCCCTCCGCAATCGGTATGCCAAGGGCAGGCGCGTTCTCAATCTCTTTTCCTACAGCGGCGCCTTCTCCGTCTTTGCCGCCAAGGGAGGAGCAAGCACGACCCTCAGCGTCGATGCCGCACCGCGCTCCATCGCCCTCACCGAGGCCAATTTTGCCGCCAATCGCCTTCCCTTCGGCGACGGGACACCCAACACCATCCTCATTGCCGACGTCTTCGACTACTTGGAGCAGGCCGCCAAATCTCTCGCTGCAAAATTCGATCTCATCGTGCTCGATCCGCCGAGCTTTTCGACCGTACACGGAAGAGTCTTTCGCTCCGAAAAGGATTATGCCGGCCTTGCAGCCCAATGCGCCCGCCTCCTGAGCAAGAACGGGATCCTGGTGCTCTCGACCAACAACGCGCAAATTCCCCTCGATAAATTCGAAAAAAAAATCGCCGAGGGCATCGGCTCACACCGCGTCCTCGAACGATTCGGACTCCCACAGGATTTCCGCACTCATTCCAAATACAAGGAAGGAGAATACCTAAAGGTATGGATGGTACAACCGGATGTATAAAAAGCTGATCTGGAGCCTTTTGGGTGCCACCTGTTTGATCGCTCTGGCGCTCTATCTGTCCAGCATGAGCCTCCCCGAGCTCGAGGAGGCGATTTTGCACGCTCCGCAGGCACAGCGCTCCGTCGACGACAGCATCCATGTCGAGAGCATCCTGCGAGAAGGAAAGGTCCACATCTCCGCCCATCGTCCCGTCTTCGGACTGCGGCGGATCGACGAGCAATTGAGCGCCTTCATCGACGAACGCATCGCGCTCTTCGAAGACCTCGACGATTTTACGATCGAATCGGATCCCTCGGATCTCCTCATCGAATACGAGGTCGTCCACCGCAGCCCCAACTACCTTTCGCTGCTCTTTTGCGAAAAACGCAACACACAGCACACCCCCAATGCGAACCAGATCTTCACATTCAATTTTGACATCGGGACGCAGGAACGCCTTGAGTTGTCTCATTTTTTCCAGTCGTCGGAACCGCTGTTTCACACATTTTATGAATTGGCACAGCAAAAGATTCTCGAAGGCAGCATCCCGGATGTCGCCCTCAACGAAGCGGTGACTCGCGTCATCGCGCCGCTCGAATACAATTATCACAATTTTACGATCGACTCCGAGAAGATCACCTTTTATATCCGCCCGGGCGAACTGGATTTTTTCCCGCTCAGCATCCTCTTCCAAGAACTTGCCGGCAAGATCGAGCGACTGCCGGTCGTAGGATCTTCCATCATCGCCGAACGGCCCGCCGCCTTTAAACTCCGAGCTCCGATCGTCGCGAACGATCCGGGCTCTCCGCGCAAAAAGGTCGCTCTCATCTTCCTCGACGGCCCCCATTACCAATACACCGAAGCCATCCTCGACATCCTGTACGAGCGGCAGGCACGCGCCACCTTCGCACCGCTGGGCATCCGCGCTGCGGAATTCGAGCCTTTGGTTCGCCGCATTCTGTGGGAGGGCCACCGAGTCGAAAACCACGGCTGGAGCAAACCGCCTTACAACCGTGCCGATCTGGCGTCGGACTATCGCCGGGCGAAAGAGCTGTTCGACAAACTTTCGATCTCCAGCAAACATTACATCATCCCGGGCGCCGTCCTCTCCGCCGCCAAGCTGCGAAGCATCCCGGCGCATGTCCTCACACAGATGACCTGCATCGACGAGAAGACCTATCCCGATCCTGCACGCGTGATCCCGATCATTCTGGGCGATATCGACCGCCATCGCATTCTGTGCTTCAACGAGAGCGCTTATACCGTCAATGTCTTGCCGAAACTGATCGACGCGCTCTACGACGCCGGCTACGAGGTCGATCTGCTCGACGCCGTACGTTAGCTATTCCACGATCAATCCGAAGGTCGCCATGGTGAATCCATCGTGCAGACCCGAAATGATATCCTTTTTCCCCGCTCGCACATAGACACCGGCGAGCTGTTTCCCGTAAGTAAAGAGCCCCGTAATCGTGTGGAAGGACTCAATCTCCAAAGTCACCGGATGAACATTGCGATTCACCGGCTGTTTTGCGTATTTTTGTATGATATAACCGGCGTCCGCCTTCTCGCGGAGCAATTCCAGCCACTCGGCATCCGTCGCCGACATCCCCGTCACGACCCCTTTGGACGCATACGAATCGATCGGTTTGAGAATGTACGCATCCTTCTGCGTCGTGATCTGCGGATCCTCGAGATGCCGCGCCGAGAGATACTCCGTGTGCGGGATATGCCGTTCGATCCATTCTTTTTCCTGTGGTGTCCAAACATCCTCGAGCTCCGGATGATGCAGCATTTCGAAGAATCGCTTCGAGTGGACGACCTGCGTATGGAGGCTGCCGATCACGCAAGTCTTTTGTCCCAGACCTTCGATGAATCCCGGAATCTCGTCATATCGGTTGAGCAGATCCGCCGTCACAAGACGTCGGTACACGATGTCGATCCGCCGACCTTCCACCGTCATAAAACCGTCCTGCACTTTGATCTGCCTCGGGTCCACCACCTCACAGTCATAACCCCGCTCCAGAAAAGTCTGTCGGAAGCGTTCAAACTCGATGCCGACCCCCGAATCCAAAAAGTCCACAATCGCGACGCGCAGGCGCCGAAAGACCGGAAAATTCGGCCAACCGCTGGTGAAATCATGATAGATCGGCTTGATCGCATCCACCCAGCTGTGGAAGAGCTCAAACGACTGCGTCCACACTTTCGGGAGATCGCGAATCTCCTGCATCACCGCCGATTGCCGGATGCAGCGATTCAGCTCCGCCTCCTCATTCATCGCCGACGACCCGTCCGTATTCAGCTCACAAAATTGAAACTCGCCCTTACCGTGATAGAAAATATCGAACCGCCCCATCGGGACATAGGGTTCGTTCATCAGCGGCTGCAAAATCAGCGTCTCGATCCGCGGGTCAAAATCATACAGCGCGCGCACTTCCGGACACGCCTGATAGAGCCGGATCATCTTCTCGCAGATCAGGTGCATCCGGTGAAGAATGTCCCGGAAGCAAGCGAGATCCGCCTCATGATAGAGCATCGGCAAATGCAGATAGGGCACAATCTCTCCCTTGTAATATGCTTGGGACGCCTGCACCAGCCGATCGATTCGCTCAAACTCTTCGCGCCGGTCGGCGCGGTTCGTCCAGCGCTCCGCCAAGCTGCCGCAGATTTGTTCCGCCCGCCGGATCGCAGGAGACTCCCAGTCGGGCACCGCCTTTTCCACATCGTATCGGTCAAAGTCGTAATCCGCACGCAGTTGCGGCTTTTCCAAAACCTCCGCTCGGAACGCTTCCATGTCCTCTCGATACCGTATGCGCAGCGATTCGGCGATCGATCCATGCGTGCGAATCGCGTCCTGCAGCGCACACAGCGCATCCTTCGCCGCTCCGTCGGGGTCGACCGTTCGCGCATCGCCGACGCGGTGCAGCAGGTCGAGCAGGAATTCGCGCGAGACCGTGCCGTCCGCACCGCGGTAGGAGCGCGCTTCCCGATACAGCGCATGGTAGGTTTCCAGGAGATCTTCGCGATACATCAACTCGCCGATCACCGCCGGCACCGCCATCCGGTAGCGCGCCGGCACCGCATCGGGCACCCGAACCTCGAGATAGCCCTTGAACCGCACAGGCGGAAAGACCATCGTCAAGAAATGGGAGAGATGCTCCGGACCGAAGCGATTCTCGGCGAGCAGCTCCGCGACCGTCTGTTCGCCCGTCTCGACCGCATCGCCGTTGTCCATCATCAGGATCGGTTTCGAATCGAGCAGGAAATCGATGTATCCCTCAAAACTCCACTGCTCTCTCGGCAGCATCGTGCGGGACGGATCGGTGTTTTTCCAGATCGCTTGACGCAGGGTGTCCCCGACCTCGAAGCACACCGGGGCGCCGGTCTGCGTCTCCGCATCCCCCGCTCCGGTTACATGCCCCTCGAAGACCGGCGCCGCGTCAAACAGCGCATACAGCGCGTCCGCAAGGTAATTGGCGACTTGGAACTTCCGGTTGAAGTCGTCGAGGTCGCGATAATCGACCGACACCTGCGTCGAAGCGGTGCCTTTCATCATATAAAGTCCTGCAGGATGCAGCCGACGAAAATACGCTTCCATGATGGCGTACCGCGGCTTTGGCAGTAGAGCGATCGAATCGATGCGCGACGCCGGATGATAACCGAGCGAGACGAGGGATTGGTCCTCACGCAAACAACGACCGATCTCGCCCATCAAATCCGCATACTCCGCTGCGATCTCCCCGATCGTGTTCATCGGGCGCAGGCTGAGTTCGATCTGTCCTCCCGGCTCCAAGGTCAGCGCCGATTCCCGCTTCTCCATATACAGAGGGCCGATACGGGACACTTCGTTTAAATACCATTTTTGTTCCAGCAATTTGAGCATCATCGCACAGCTGCCCTGCGGCTCTTCGTAGCCATAGCTCCGCAGATCGTGATCGGCGACCAAAAAATGCTCAAACTCCGCCCCGATTTTTCTCGGAGCGGAGCTTCGGTTGCGCTCAAAAAAGTCGCGCATGACTTGGTGATATTCTTCCCTGGTATAGCTTCGATAGACTGTGATGGCATCCTCCTTTCGAATCGGGACGATTCCTTCCCTCGTGCTCACCCTGCGTCTAATTCGCCGGGCGTTTTCTTTGGATGATCAGATTGATCGAATAGTATTCGAGACGATCGGTTGTTACTCCTCCTTCGGAATACCTTTAAATCGACTCCGGTACGAAACTCAGCTCGTAGAGTCCTCCTGCGATCGACCGAACTTCCGAGAGCTGCTCCGCGTCGATGTCCCAAGCGTCGACCATGCGCCCGAGATCGACGATCTCCGAACGCTGCACATTGCCTCCGCTGCCGCTTTCGATCGATAATTTCCCTTCTGTGACAAAGAGCACCGTTTCATCGTCCAACTCGTAGGACTGACTTTGATCCGGTCCTTGAATCATCACAAACCAGCGATCCGAACCGAGCACGATCGCCACCTCGTCTTTGCGATAGTACTGCGACCAACGCGGAGCGTTCGCCTCTTCGTACTTTGACGCGGTATAAGGCGCGTACGACGAGATCAGTTCGCGGATCTCCGCATTCGCCTCGAGCTGGGCCGGCATGTGGTCCAGCTCATAATTCAGATACGCATAGATGTCCCTCGCTTGATCGAGAGCTTCCGGATCGAGATCCATGACGTCGACCCCCGCCGCGAGCGGCTTTTGGATCCGATCCTCATAAATTCGGTCGAATCGAGCAGTTTGGCTGCGGAGCGAAACCTGGTATGCTGAAAAATAGCCGAAAGTGGCGACCAAGATCAACGCCGCGGCGACACCCGGCACCCAGTGCTGCGTCAGTCGATGATTCCACAGGAGGAGGAAGGTGCTGATCAGCGAGAAGACTGCGACCATGAGGAGCAGATAGCGCGGTATGGTCATACCGTACAACATGATGCGCAGCCCCACGGAATAAAACAGCATCGCGATCGGAACCAACAGAACATAGCCGAAATAATGCGTCGCCGCGAGAGCCCAACGCGCGAATTCTCCCTGTTGTTGCTCGATCGAACGCGAGAAGTAGATCGTCGCGATCGCGACCAGCAGGTACCAGCTGACGAGATGCCCCATCGTATTTTCCGGAAACGATCGCTCGACCGCGAGCTTGAGGAAATACACATAGAGGATGACGGTATAAATCAGCAGAAGCGGCAAGAGAATGTAGAGGAACAACGCGCGGTAAAGAAATGCGACCTTGCGCGGCTCGGATTCTCTCTCCGGATAGAAGGCAAAAAACGTAAGCGGCCATAGGAACACAAACACGATGCTGGCAATATCGCGAAATAGCCCCCAGCTGTAATCCAGATCGAACAACATGCTGATCGATAAGGTAATAAAGGTTGATCCCGCGAAAAGAACGAGCATAAAGAAAAGAGACAGGAAAAAGGTCGAAACGATCTGCAGCACATACTTGCCGAGACCTTCCCGATCCCAGAGATACGGAATCATCGCGACCGCAATCGTCGACACCGCAATGATCCCGATCGGCCCCACGCTTCGGACGGCATAGGGTTCCCAAAGCATCATGACATAGAGCCATGAAGCCGCCGCCACGATCGCTTGAAGGATCAGCGTTTTCCAGACTTCCCAGTTGACGCGCTCACCGATCAGGTGCACGCTCGCCGAAAGCGGAATCATCATCAGTAAAAACATTCCCCATTCCGGGGTATCCAGAAACGGCAAGCGCAAGGAAGCGCTCATGGTCAAAGCCAGCAGGAACGCCGCGACATTGGTCACGGCAAAACGCTTCGAAGAGAGGAAGATTTTTTGGAGACTACCGGCGAAAAATTTCTTCATGATCCAACTCCTTTGACCGCAGTATACCCTTGTAACATTAAAGCAACATTAAGAAATGGATATAAAAAAGGAGGGCCGAAGCCCTCCGAAGCCATCAAAATTACTCGACCTCCGGCTCAATGATCCCATAATTGCCGTCCTTGCGTTTGTAGACGACATTGATTTCATTGGTATCGCCGTTGAGGAACATATAGAAATCGTGGTTGAGCAGTTCCATCTGAAGCACCGCTTCCTCCGGCATCATCGGCTTGACCGCAAAGCGCTTGGATTTGACGATCTTTGGCTCATCGGCGTCTGCGGATGTCGGATCAAACTCCGGAATCTGATCAAATCGAATCGAGTTGTTGGTCTGGAATCGCTTCTCGAGTTTGGTCTTGTGTTTGCGAAGCTGTCTCGAGATTTTATCGATCGCGTCGTCGATCGCCGAATACATATCCTCCGATCTCGACTCCGCCCGAATGATCGATCCATTTTTCAACGGAATGGTGATCTCGACGATGTGGTCATTCTTTTGTGTGCTGAATGTCGCAAACGCTTCGGTCTCGCTCTTAAACAGTTTATCGAACTTGCTGAGTTTCTTATCGACCTGTTCTTTGATCGATTCCGTGATCGCGATGTTTCGTCCACTTACGATAACTTTCATAAGACACCTCCCGGTAATTGTACTTCTATCTTACCGTATCTTGGGAGGTTTGAAAAGTCAAAGCCGAAATCTTTTGGACGAGACGCTGCAGGCGGGATAAAGCCTCGCGTGCAGCCGGATCGAGGGCATCGACGTCGATGCTTCCGTCCGCATGCATCGGGAGCGTCGCCCGATATGCGGCGTAGGCGACATTGAACTCCGCATCCAGAAGCAAAATCTGCGCATCCACCTCGCGGCATCGGTCTTGAAGAGCGACGCGCATGGATTCGCGCGGATGAGTCGCCAGAAGCGCCCGGCGCTCTTGCTGCTCGCGAGCGATGTCCAGCTTTTGTTCCAAGAGCGCGAGGACGCGCTCAAAC
>JAUMWO010000030.1:0-4699 GCA_030529605.1 Bacillota bacterium
TCCGAGACGGTATAGATACCGTCCACCAAATTGGAGAGCAATGGTCCGACCAAACCCGACATCCTAGGCACCGCCAAACCGTCCGCAATCGTGCGATTGCTTTGGCCAAACGCGTAAACCGACGTCCGATCGTACTCCCCGCTCGCGAGCCCGCACAGCACGCAAGGCGACGCCGTCGGTTCGGCGAAAAAGAGATGCACGCGTTCGCCGAGCAAGAGTTTGAGACCGTATGCGACTCCCGCCGGAGCACCTCCTACACCGCAAGGCAGATAGACGAAGAGCGGGCGATCCGTTTGCTCGAAGGATTCCGCAATTTCGAAGGCTGCGAGCGCATAGCCGCGAAACAAGTCGACCGATGTCTCGTCATCGACAAAGTATGCCCCGCTGCGCCCGGCTTCCTCCCGCCCTTTCGCAACGGCCACACTGTAATCGGCATCGTGTAACATCACCTCCGCTCCGACTTGCCGCAAGGCCTCCATTTTCCACTCCTGCGCATCATGGGACATGTGGACCTGTACGCGGAAACCGATCCGTCGACCGAGCAATCCGATGCTGATCCCCAAATTACCGGTCGAGCTCACGATGACGGTGTGTCGACCAAAGAGTTCTTTGGCAGCGTCGTTGCGCAGGCCACGCGGCGAATCGTCCATCCCGGCATCTCGCAAAAGCCGAACCGCATGGTTGACGAGCTCGTAGAGACCGCCCCGCGCCTTGATCGAACCGATCAGCGGCATGTCGGAATCCATCTTGACATACCAGTCACCGAGAATCCGTCCTCCGACGACCGGGATCAACATCTGCTGAAACTCTGCGATGCGGCGAAGCTCCGAATTCATATCGAGCTCAAATTCCGACAGATAAGCGCGCATGCGTTCTCGGTCCGCGCTGAGCTCCTCCCGAGTCGGTAGCCGAGGAAACTGTTGCTTGATTTCTTTCGGGTCGACGAAGCGTCGGTTTCCGCTCCGCTCTCCATTGATCCAAAGCTGCTCCTTGCCCTCCCGTACGCGCTTGTCCCAAATCGCCTTATCGATCATGCGCATCCTCCGCCGCCTGTTCCGCGGTGAAGTATCGCTCCAGATATTCCTGCTTCAGCATCCCCATCATGATCAAATCGTGGTAGCGTCCGCGTTTGAAGATGTGTTCCCGCAGCACGGCTTCTCGCACAAACCCGCATTTTTCGTAGGACATGAGCGCCCTTTCGTTGAAAGAGAAGACTCCGACCATGACCCGGTGCAGATTCATCTCTTCGAAGGCAAAGCGGAGCAACAGCCGGATCGCGTCGCTTCCGTATCCATGACCCCACAGTTCCTTTTCGCCGATGAAGATGCCGCATTCCGCCCAACGGTTCTTCCAGCTGACCTGATTGAATCCGCAAGCACCGATCAATTGACCGGTGCGAAGGCTTTCGATCCCGAAATTGTACTGATCTTTGGTCGCCGAGATTCCTTCGATGAACTGCTCCTCATCCTTTTCCGTAAACGGAAAGGGGACTTCATTGCGGATAAAATAAAGCACGTCTTCGTCATTGATCAACTTTCGAATCGGATCGGCGTCTTCCCGACGCATCTCCCGGAGTCTTACCAACTTTCCTTTCAACATAGTTCCTCCTGCGCTCAGCGCGATGATGTATTACATAAGTGGGGCAAAGAATCGAAGCAACGCCCGTCCAAACTTTTGATGTGCCGGCACAGACACGCACTCCTCCAGCGTCACTTCATGACAGAGGGGGAACATCGCATCGAAATCCTCGCGCATCGCTTCGATGCATTGGGCTTGATACAGCCAAATCCCGCATTCGTAATGAAGATATAGACTGCGATAATCCAGATTGACCGTTCCGATCGCCGCATAGCGTTCGTCGGCAACGATCACCTTTTCGTGGACGAAGCCCGGGGTGTATTCATAAATGCGCACTCCGCTCTCGATCAGTGGCGGATAATAGGAGCGCGTCATCGCGAAAACGGTTTTCTTATCCGGCACACCAGGCGTGATCAGTCGAACGTCGACTCCGGATTTTGCAGCACGCGACAACGCCATCTGCATCTCATTGTCGATGATCAAATATGGCGTCTTGATGTAGACATAGCGCTCGGCGCGATTGATCATGTTGATGTAAATGCTCGAACCGACCAGCTCCCCATCGAGCGGATCGTCCGTAAACGGCTGAACCACGCAGAGAGACTCCGGGATCGGTTGCGGTTCTCGGTACTCCGGCGGCAGATACACATCGTATTCCTCTTCGATGCCGACAAGAAAATCCCAGAGGGACAGAAAGAGGATGGCAAAGCCCCAAGCCGCCTCGCCCTCGACGCGCAATGCACTGTCTTTCCAATGCCCATGCTTCACGAAGGCGTTGATGTACTCGTCCGCCAGATTGCATCCTCCCGTATATCCGACTTTCCCGTCGATCACGGTGATCTTGCGGTGATCGCGCGTGTTGTAGCGGAGGGACATGATCGGCTTGAGCGGATTGAATACCGCGACCTCGATCCCTTGACGCCTCAACTCATCGTCAAAGCCCGGCGGCAAGGTCATCAGGCATCCGACGTCGTCGTACATCAGGCGCACTTTGACACCGGCCTTCGCACGTTCCGCCAGAATCTCCTCGATCTCGTTCCACATCTTGCCCGGCTCGACGATGAAGTATTCCATAAAAATATAGTGCCTCGCGCGCCGCAGATCGTCCTTGAGCGCCTCAAAAAATTCCTCTCCGAGCGGGTAATACGTCGGATCCTCTGCTATGAATGGCGGCATATAGGAATGCTTTCGAATGTAATGCGACTGAGCGGCTGCGTTTCGATCCGCCGCTTCGAGTGCATTCACCACATCCGGGCGCCGCAGCTGACTCTGTGCGACCCGGCGCTTGATCGTTTCGAGAGCGAGGAGTTCGCGTTTGAACTTTCTCTGCCGTCCAAACAGAATGTAAAAGATTCCTCCAAAGACCGGAAAAAGCATGATCGGCACGATCCAGGCGATCTTGTATGAGGGATTGCTTTGATCGTTGAGAATCGACACGACCAGCAATGCACTCAAAAGGAGCATCACCCCGTAGAATGAACCGACATGCTTGTTCAAAAATAAGATCAGCAACACAAACACCGCGAGCTGGATCAAGATCGCAAAGGCGATGATCGCGATGCGATTGCGCAACAAAGAAATCAGCTTTCCCATATTCCCCCTTCGATATGCGGCTAGGTATTCTCGCGATAGGTTTCCCAAATCGCAACGGCTTCGTCAAAATGCTCCAGGAATCGTCTCGTCAGCTCCGGATCAAAATGCTTCCCGGATTCTTCTTCGAACAAGGCACGAATGCGCGGAATTTCCCAAGCCGGCTTGTACGATCGTTGGCTCGCCAGCGCATCGAAGACATCGGCAATCGCCGTGATCCGACCGTAGATGTGGATCGCGTCTTCTCGAAGACCGCGCGGATATCCCTTTCCATTCCATTTTTCGTGGTGCTCATAAGCGATGATCGATGCCGCCTGAAAGATCGGACGCTCGGAAGCGACCAGCATCCGATGCCCGATCTCCGTATGGGACTCCATCGTCCGAAACTCCTCGTCGGTGAGCGGGCCTTCTTTGAGGAGGATCGCATCGGAGATCCCGATCTTTCCGATGTCGTGCATCGGCGATGCCAAACGGATCAAATGAATCTCCTCCTCGCTCAGACCCGCCAATTTTGCGACAAAACATGAGAGCTCGGCGACTCTGCGGATGTGCCCGCCGGTCTCTTTGGATCGGCCCTCCACGATCTCGGAAAGCGTCTCGATGACTTCACGCTGTGTGCTCTCAATCTCGCGAATCAAAAACGCACTCGTAAGCGCCTTCGCCGAATATGTCGTGACCATTTGAAGCATTTCCAGATCGTCCTCCGAGAACATGCCGCCATCCGTGATCTTGTTGACGGCCTGAAAAGCTCCCATCACTTGCTCTCGGTCGTCATACAACGGCAAGGTGAGAATCGATCGCGTCCGATATCCCGTCTGCTGATCGACGTCGCGGTTGAAATCAGGGTCTTGGTATGGATCGTTGATGCATTCGCTCTTTCCATTTCGTACCACACGCCCTACAATTCCGCTCCCGAAAGGGATTTCGATCCGACCGACACCTTGTGCGACCGGCGTCCACAAGATCCCTTTGCTCGGCTCACAAAGCCACACGGAGCAACGATCCGCGCGAATCAATTGTTTTCCCAGCTGCGCCATCATTTCGAGCAGACGATTGAGATCGGTCTCTAATGCAATCCGCCCGGCATACGAGAACAGGAGACTCAGTTTTTCATCCGATGTTAAACTCACACTACCTCCGGTTCCTAATTTTACTGTGATATAATGTAGACAAATTATAACACAATTCAAGGAGGGGCTTGATTTGAAAAAAAATGTTGCAATGATCGTTCTCATCTGTCTCATAATCTTGTATTCGGCAGGATCGACAGATTACGCATCATCTATGCCGAGCACTCCTCGCATCATCGGAAGCTCGAATTTCGGGAGCGACGACGGTATGCCGGAGGAGGCAGAGTTTCGTTCTCCGAAGGGCATGGACTTTTGGGCCATGAAAGGCTTGGTCGTCGTCGCCGATTCCGGCAACCACCAAATCCGCACGATCGATCCCGAAAACGGACATGTGGCGACTCTCGCAGGAGATGCCTCGGTGCCGGATGCCATGGGCCATCCGATCGGGGGGTATGTCGACG
>JAUMWO010000030.1:4733-8384 GCA_030529605.1 Bacillota bacterium
TCCGTCCGGAGTCGCGATCGCCCCGGGCGGTACCATCTACATCGCGGATACCGGCAATCATGTGATCCGGCAGATTCGCGACAACCAAGTGAGCACCATCGCGGGAGCCGGGGAAGGAAAGGCGGACGGATACCGCCAGACCGCCTCGTTCTCCTATCCGACCGGGCTCGCACTCCATCCAAACGGCACCTTGTATGTAGCCGACAAAGGAAACAATGCGGTGCGAACCATCGATCCGCGCGGACATGTCAAGACCTTACCTCAGTATTTCAATCAACCGTCCGACGTCTTCATCTCGCGGGGAGGCGAGATCTTTGTCCTCGAAAGCGGGCGTCACCGCATCCTCAAACTGGAGGGAAACAAGTTGATTGAAATCAACGAGGAAGCCTTGGAGCCCGGGTACCGCAACGGGAAAGCGGAACATGCTTTCTTCGCGTTCCCGGCGGCGCTGTCCCGCGTCGACCAAGCACTTTATGTCGCCGACACATACAACCATGTCATTCGCCGTATCGAAAACGGTCGAGCGGAGACCATCGTCGGCTCGTTGACCGGCTCGGCGTTTGGCGGACCGGAAATCGCTCAACTCGACACACCGTCCGGATTGCTCGCTACCTCGGATTCCCTGTTCATCAGTGACACCAACAACCATCGCGTCATTCAGATTCCGAAGCGGGAGAATCTCAAGCCGGTTGTCGCACTCAAGAAATCCCAGAGTGTCGGCATCTACATCGACGGCGTCAAGGTCGAGTTTGCGGATGCCAAACCCTTTATCCGAAACGGCCGCACCTATGTGCCGACGCGCTCCGTACTCCAGTTTGGAGGCACTTCCGTAAACTGGGACGGAAAAACGCGTTCGGTCACCATCACGCAGGGAGATCGCAATCTCGTCTTGTCCGAAGCGGACGGCGGGATTATCTTGAAAGGCAACCGCTCCTACATCAAACTCATCACGATCAAGGAAGCGTTCGGCTACAGCGTGGAATGGGACGGAAAGCACAACGCCGTCCTCGTCCGAACCAAATGATTACCGTCACATTTTACGGCGTGCGGGGCTCGCGGCCCGTGCCGGGACCTTCGACCTTGCATTACGGGGGCAATACCAGCTGTGTCTGCTTGACCGCCGCGGGGCACGAATCGACTCCGCTCGTGTTTGATGGCGGGACGGGACTGATCGTGCTCGGAGAACAGCGTCCGGTTGCGAGCGTCGATTTGTTCCTTTCCCACCTTCACTACGATCACATTCAGGGCATTCCCTTTTTTGCGCCGCTTTTTTCCGCGGAAACCGAAGTGCGGTTCTACGGTGCACCGAGAGACCCTTCCTTCGAAGAAGCCTTGCGCCGCCAGATGCGGGAACCGTATTACCCCATCACGCTGGCACAGCTTCCCTCGCGCCTGACCTTTCGTGAGGTGGAGGAAGGGCATACGGTCGAACTCGAAAGCGGCTTTCGCGTATCGCCGTTCTCCCTGATTCATCCGGGCGGTGCATTCGCATACCGCGCGCATCTCGGGGAGCATCGGGTCGTATATTGCTCGGACACATCGCATTTTGACGAGGAGAGACGAACGGATTTTATCGCGTTCGCGCGCGACGCCGATCTGTTGATCTACGACGCATTCTTTGACGAAGCCGAGTACTCCGGCGATGCGGACGGCGAACATAAGGAGAATTGGGGCCACTCGTCATGGGAGGAAGCCTGCCGTATCGCGGAAGCATGCGGAGCGAAACGATTGGCGCTCTACCATCATCGCGACACGCGCACGGATGCCGCAATGTCCGAAATAGAACGTGCTGCCCGCGCAAGTTGTCCGATCGCCTTTTGTGCCGCCGAAGGCATGACGCTCGAGATCGGAGCGGTCTCCGAACAGCACGGCGGCTTCGCCGGATGCGATGCGGCGAGGTGACCGAATGAGACGTGTGAATTTTCGCCAATATCGAGCCATCGCGCTGATCCATGTCGCGCTCTTCCTCTTGACGGCGATCCTGATCTGGAACCGATCGCTCTACTCCTTCGACAACACGGTACGCGATGCTTGGTATCAACAATCCTCGGAGCCCTCGATCGACATTGTGGTGATCGCGATCGACGATGCGAGTCTGAACGCGCTCGGACAATGGCCATGGCCGCGAGACTATCACGCGGAACTCATCGAACGGCTCGACTCCGCCGGGGTGAGGGCCATCGGGATCGATGTCTTATTCCCGGAAGAATCGGATCGCGAAGCGGACGACGCTCTGGTGGAAGCCGTCGCCTCGTCCGGCAAAGTCGTTCTTGCCGGGTATGGGACCTTTCCGTCGGTGCAGAAATTCGGCGCATTTCGGGCTACGACATTTACCGCCCCTTTCGAGCGACTCCGCTCGGTGGCGGAGATCGGACATATCAACTCGAGCATCGATCCGGACGGTTTGGTGCGACAGGCACTTCTCTCGATCGAACTCCCGGCGCGCGACAATCGTGATCCGCTCGAGGCGCCGTACGATGCTGCGGCATCTCCGCCGGGCGAACGCCTGGAGAGTTTCCCATACCGGCTGTATGCGAAGCTGTCCGATGCCCCCAAACCGCTCGCGGCGATTCGGCAAGATGCTTCCGGCAGAACTCCCATCCGCTACATCGGTCCGGCAGGCACCTTTGAACAAATCTCCTATGTCGACGTGCTGACGGGCGAAGTCGATCCCGAGTACTTCCGAGGCAAAGCGGTGTTGATCGGACCGACGGGAGTCGGAATCGCGGACGACTATGTCTACACCCCGATCGACCCGAATTACCCGATGTATGGGGTCGAAGTCCAAGCCAACATCGTGCAACAACTTTTGTATGAGCGCAGCTGGACGGAAGTTGCATACCCCGTCGAAATCACGATCCTGTCGGCGTTCGCAGCGACCGCATCCTACCTGTTTCTTCGACTCAGGCCGGCATTTGCGGCTCTTGCCGGAATCGCGTTGACGGCACTGCACTTCGGCATTTGGCGCGTCCTATCCGTCGGCACCGAAGGCTGGATCACGGATCTCATCTATCTCCCGCTCCTGCTTTTGACGCAGTATATCGCGACCACGGTGTATCGATACCTCGCCGAACACAAGGAGCGCGGACGGGTGACACAGGTTTTCGGACAATATGTCGCGCCCCAGATTGTTGAAACCATTCTGAAACAGGGAGAGGAAGCGCTCAAACTGGGCGGAAGCCGACGGGATATCACCGTGCTCTTTGTGGATATTCGCGGATTCACGCCCCTCTCGGAGGCGGCTCAACCGGAAGATGTGGTCGATATCGTCAACGCATATCTCACGCTCTGCGCCGAGGCGATCTTTGAATACGGCGGAACCCTCGACAAGTACATCGGGGATGCCGCCATGGCTCTCTACAATGCCCCTCTCGATCTGGAGAATCACACATTGCGCGCGATCCAAACCGCTTGGCGCATGAAGGAGGGATCCGAAGCATTGGCGCGTTCCCTGCGCGAGCGTTTCGGCAAGGAAGTGCAGTTCGGCATCGGCATCCACTGCGGTCCGGCGATCGTCGGCAACATCGGCGCCAGTTTCCGACTCGACTATACGGCCATCGGAGACACCGTAAACACCGCGGCGCGGCTGGAAAGCAATGCCAAGGCGGGACAGATTCTCATCTCCCAGGCGGTCTACGATCGGGTCAGGGA
>JAUMWO010000030.1:8394-12131 GCA_030529605.1 Bacillota bacterium
CTGCAAGTAAAAGGCAAACAAACCAGCATTCCAATCTATCAGGTGGAAGGATTGAAGTCGGTTCCAAAGGAGGTTTTCCTATGAAAGGACATATGAAATGTTCACGTATTTTGATGCTTTTGATCGCATTGCTGTTGGTATTGCAACCGGCCGTTTTTGCTCAGAATGCCAAACGCACGGCGAAGGTCTCGAGCTTCCAAGGTGAAGTGCAGGTTTTGCGCGCCGGCAGCGAAAAGAAGATCAAAGCCTTCAAGAACATGCGATTGTCGGAAGGAGATACCGTCATCACCGGCAAATCGTCGTCTGCGGTGGTCGAGATCGCCAGAGAGTCCAAATTTACCATCGCTGCGGAAAGCAAAGTGGTCTTGACCGAGTTGATGGCGGATCCGTCGAGCACGCGCACCACGCTCAATCTGCAATCCGGCGGAGTCGGCTCGCAGGTCGACACCAAGTTGAACAATGACTCGCGCTACCAAATCAAGACGCCGACGACCGTGATGGGCGTGAGGGGAACCGAGTTCTATGTCCAATACGAAGACGGTGACACCGATCTCTGGGTCGCGCAAGGAACGGTGCAAGTCGATTTCCGCATCGTCAAAAATCGACTCGCGGTCGGATTCGCCTCACACATCGGAAAACCGGAGAGCGTCACCATCACCGCACCGCACCGCATCTCCTTCGACTATGGAGCAACCCTGGAGGAAATCAAGAAGTCCCTCAGAGCCTTCGACACGGAAGGGCTCTATCCGGAGTTTATTCAAAAGGCGCAGGAGCTGGAAAACCGCGCACCGGGTACATTCCCGTCCGCGACCGCTTCCGGCTTTGTCCAAGACTATCTCGACGCGCTCAAAGACCGCGACCGACAGGATCCTCCTCCGGCTCCGGCGAAAGAGCATGTCGTCTTTGAAGACCCGAACCCTGCCTATTCCGCATCGTCCGGTAATTCCGGCGGCGGAGGCGGCTCGATTGCCCAGACACCGGATTACAGCTATGCCTTCGGCACTCCGCACCAACCGTCTGCGAGCAGCGGAGTCATCCCGATCCATCCGGGAGTGATCCCGATCGGAACCGTGTTGAAGGCCTATGTAAACAACTCAGTCGTAGCCACTATGACCTATACCGGTACGGTACATGAGTTTCATATCTACACATTGCTCCCGGCTCTTGACGGCGTGGATGTAACATTCACTGCGCCCGGAATGACCGAGAGTGACGAAGTCTACATTGACCTATAGGAGGAAAGGATGAAACAATCGAACCCGACGAGCCGTTCCGGACATTCGGCGGTTCGACTCTACAATGTGATCTTTCCTATTGCGCTGTTGATCTTGTTTCCGGCGACCTGGATCATCGTCCTGCCCGCCAACTTTCTGATCGACAGCCTGGTGCTCTTTGGCGCTCTGCTTGCATTTCGCGTTCCAAGGGCAGGAAAAAACTGGATGCAAGCGATCTGGAAGACTTGGATCCTCGGCTTCGTCGCGGATCTGGTCGCTTGCGGCATCCTTCTCCTCGGCATCGTGTTTGACCGCTACGATACGCCATTGACGAACTGGCTCGCCGATCATGTCTTCCTGCCTGCCTGCATCAACCCCTACCAGACATGGGAATCCTTTGTGCTCGTGGTCCTCGTCGTCGCTTTCGCGGGATGGTTGATCTACCTCTTCAACCGAAAGTACGCACTGCGCAACACCGAACTGAGCGATGTCCAAAAGCGTCGAGTCGCACTGACGCTCGCCATTTTGACGGCGCCTTATGTGCTGTTCGTCCCGACGGTTTGGATGAAGTGAAGCACTCTATGCGAAAGAGGTGTGATTTGAACAAATGGTCTATAAAAAACGGAAAGAGCTGCGAGCAATGTGCGGAGGACTCGGGAGAAGCGCCGAGAATCGGCGCTCGAGGATTAACCGCCGGAGGTAATCCCCACGGAGCCGGCACGGAAGCACCGAACCGAGAGGCGCGAGGAACGGTCACCCGAGGCTTGACCGCCCAAGCAGGCAACAAAGTTGCTGTCACAGACGGAGCACGCTACGGAGGCGGGAGAAACGGCACTCAAGGTGCGGCAACCGGGACGGCGCACGGCGCGAGAAACAGCCGCTCTCGTCCCGTCCGCCTCAATCTGGTCCTCTTCCCGATCCCATTGCTGATGCTGTTTCCGATCATTTGGGTCGGCACGCTGCCGGCGAGTTTCTTTCTCGACGGACTGGTGCTCTTTGTCGCCCTGAAGGCGGCTCGCATCGACCATGTCGGCAAAGCATGGCTCTCCACCATCTGGGGGACTTGGCTGCTCGGCTTTCTCGCCGATCTGATCGCGGCGGGAATCGTGATTCTGCCGTCCTTTGTCGAGCGTCCGTCCTCCCCTCTCTATGACTGGCTGGTCCGGCAGGTCTGGAAACCCGCAAGCATGGACCCCCTCTCCACCTTGCCCGCATTTCTATTTGTCGCGCTTGCGGTGCTGATCGCCGCGCTCCTGATCTATCTCTTCAATCGCACGATCGTCCTCAAGCGACTCGAACTGAATGACCGACTGCGCCACCGAATCGCTCTGGCGCTCGCCATACTGACGCCGCCCTATATCCTCTTCCTGCCGACGCACCTTCTCACGTAATCCTTGGTGAGGAGCAGACGAAGCGGTCGAGGGAATGCACCGCGGTCGAGAAATCGATGACCGCTGTCAGAAAACTGCGATCGGAACGAGAAGCATGTAAAAAAACCGAGGGCGAACCTCGGTTTTTTTCTGTCGATTTTGGCGGGCGACCCGTAGCCATCACAGCGATCGCCAAGAGGAAGGGATATAGCCCGATGTAGCGACCGTTTCATCGATCTCTCGGATCATGCGGTCCCGGTCTTGGTTGAGAGTGCCCGCTAAGGCGAGCGGATTTGAGGCGTGATTGGAGCGGAACACCGTCCCCGGGCTGTCGACATGCTCGAGGAACAGACGCATCTCGGCGAGGACCTCCGCATCGGAGAGGAGCGTGAACGTTCCGTCTTGGACCATACGGCGAAGCGGAGTGTCCGAGCCGATGTAAAGACTCAGGAACGCCGCAAATTCGGGGCGGGAATCGCTGATCACGCGTGCCGTCTCGATCGCGTGCTCGCGGCTGAGCTCCCGTTCTCCGAGGCCGGAGATGATGGTGACGGAGGAGCGAATTCCCGCCGCGCGTAGCGCGCGGATCGCCCGGACGAACTCTTCTGCCGTGTTGTTTTTGTTGACTCGCTTCAAAATCGTGTCGGATCCGCTCTCAAGACCCACATAACACATATCGAGCCCTTCGCTTCGAAGACGCCGCAGTTCATCCTCTTTTTTATTTAAGATGTCGCGAACCGTCGCATAGCAAGTCACTTGACGAAGCCGTGGAAACTCTCGCCTCGCTACGCGCATGATTTCTACAAGTTCCTCTGTTCGCATCACAAGCGCATCGCCGTCAGCGAGGAACAATTTTTCAACATCCGGGTATTTGTGACCACATTCAATCAAATCATCGACAATCTCGTCAAGTTTTCGAATTCGAAACCGATCGTCCCGATACATATAGCAAAAAGTGCACGCATTGTGCGAACAACCGATCGTGCACTGAACAATCAACGAACGCGCCTCAGACGGCGGTCGATATACGGCTCCTTCGTATCGCATAGAACCCCCCGCCACTATTGTATGTCAGAGCGCGTAAGTTGCCAAGATGTCACGTCGGACGACTTTTCCTCGCGTCCCGTACCGTATCGCATCTAACGACATCTCC
>JAUMWO010000031.1 GCA_030529605.1 Bacillota bacterium
TTCATTTGATCGACGAGATCGCATCGCCACGCAAACGGCGATTGGAACTTCGATCCGGCGAGCTGGTACGAAATACCTGGATGGGTGAGGGCATATGAGAAATTTCGGATACTATATACGAGAAGCTTTGACCTTGATTCGGCTGGGATTGGGGCGCTCCATGCTGACGGTTTTCAGTCTGGGACTGCTTTTGGTCTTTTCACTCGTTTCGCTGACCATATGGATTACGACCTCGCACTATGTCGAACGTCTCAAAGATGAGACGATGATCGCGGTCTACTATACGCCGGAGCTCAATGAGCATGCGCTCAAAACACTGGAGGATCAGATCCGGACAGTCGAGGGCGTGCGGGAAATCCGCCGCGTCGGTAAGGACGAATCGAAGCTTGAGATGGAGCGACTCCTCGGGGACGAAGCGGATATTCTCGCGCGTTTTTCGGAGAATCCGTTTGAGGCCTATCTGCGGGTCGCTGTCGCCCCGGACATCGCTCCCGCGAGCACGGCAGGACTCTCCGATCTTTCCCATGTCACCTATGTGCGGGATCATCGTACCGTGCTGGCTCAGGTGCGCAAGATTTCGGATGTCGCCGGTTGGATCGGTATGCTCACGATCACCGCTGCCGTGGCTTCGGCTGTGATGATCACCTATTTTATGACATCCGAATCCGTGTTGAACCATCGCCAGCAGATCATCGACCTGCGTCTGATGGGTGCGCCGGAATCCTTCATCGCAATCCCTTTCTTGCTCCAAGGGCTGCTCACCAATCTGACGGCGGCATTTCTCGCAGGGGCGATCTATGGCTTCGGCATAAAAATGCTCCCGCTCGAATTGGGATTCGGGGGAGCAGGAATTTCCTGGGAACTTGCTGTGGGACCGGTGATGCAATTGCTGATCGGCGTCCCTTTGGTCGGGTTGATCGCCGGTCTACGCGCGGTTGCGTCCAAGCGAAATTTCGCTTAGTTCGAGTCCTTTGTTACGGTCGGTCAGCTGTTTGATCGACCATTCATTTTGGAAGAGCAGCACATAGTCTTCGTCCTTGTCGACGACCAAGATGGTGTCCATCGTGATGCTGAAGCGATCTTTGTCGAATCCGGGCGAAGTGATCCATCGGATATATCGGTACGGGAGCATCTCGATTTCGACGTCGACGCCGTATTCATTTTTCAGTCGGAAATCCAAGATCTCAAACTGGAGCACGCCGACGACCCCGATGATCAATTCTTCGACCCCGATGTTCGGTCGCTTGTAGACTTGGATGGAGCCTTCCTCCGACAATTGCTGTACGCCCTTGACGAATTGCTTTCGTTTGAGGGCATTTTTTGTGTAGACTTTGGCGAAGTGCTCCGGTGCAAAGACGGGGATTCCGTCGTACACGATGCCCGAATCGTCGGCGCATAAGGTATCTCCGATACGGAAAATCCCCGGATCGTGGACCCCGATGATGTCACCGGCATACGCTTCTTCGACGGTGACGCGGTCTTGGGCCATAAATTGCTGCGGCTGGGCGAGGCGTACTTTTTTTCCCTGCTGGGCGTGGTTTGCCGTCATCCCCTTGGTAAACTTACCTGAGCAGATGCGCAGGAAAGCGATGCGATCCCGGTGAGCAGGGTTCATATTCGCCTGAATTTTGAAGATGAATCCGGAGAAATTATCGGAGAACGGATCGACATCTCCGTGATTGGAATGTCGAGGCAGAGGCGGTGTGGTGATCGACAAGAAGGCGTGCAAAAACGGCTCGACGCCGAAGTTGGTGAGAGCGGATCCGAAGAACATCGGGGTGAGTTCGCCGCGCAGAATCCGATCGAGATCGTATGCGTCGCCCGCTTCGTCCAGAATTTCGAGCTCCTCGCGAAGCGTTTCCAACAAGGAGGAATCGATGCGCGAAGCGATCTCCGGAGAATCCAGATCGGCTTCGAGGATTTCGACTTTGGATTGTCCGTGATTGCCGCCGTCAAAGAGTTCAATCTTTCCGGTGCGTCGGTTGTAAACCCCCCGGAATCCCGCGCCCGAGCCGATCGGCCAGTTCATCGGATACGAACGGATTCCGAGTGTCGCTTCGATGTCGTCCATCAACTCGAAGGGCGATTTGCTCTGACGGTCCATCTTGTTGGCGAAGGTAAAGATCGGAATCCCGCGCAGTTTGGCGACCTTGAACAGCTTTTTGGTCTGCGCCTCGACCCCTTTCGCCGAGTCGATCACCATGACCGCCGAGTCGGCCGCCATCAAGGTGCGGTAAGTATCCTCGGAAAAGTCTTGGTGTCCCGGAGTGTCCAGGATGTTGACGCAATACCCGTCGTAGTTGAACTGCAGGACGGAGGAGGTGACGGAGATTCCGCGCTGCTTTTCGATTTCCATCCAATCGGATACGGCATATGCTTTGGATTTTCGGGATTTGACGGAACCGGCCTCCCGGATGGCGCCTCCGTAAAGCAGGAGCTTTTCGGTCAATGTGGTCTTACCGGCGTCCGGATGCGAAATAATCGCGAAGGTTCTACGTAATGCGATCTCGTTCATGTGTTTTCCTTTCCATAGTATCGCGTTATTATACCACGACTGCGCTTTTCGTATCGGATTTTCTGGATTCTGAGCATAAAATCCGCTATGCTATGGCTATGAGTCCGAACGGAGGAATTTACAATGCTTGGAAATTTTAGTTATTGCAATCCGACGAAGTTGTACTTCGGTGAGAAATCGCTTCGCAATCTGCAAAAGGAGCTTGCAAAATACGGGAATACGGTGCTGCTGGTATACGGCGGGGGATCGATTCGCAAGAACGGTGTCTACGATCAGGTGATGGAGATCTTGCGCGAGGCGGGCAAAACGGTGGTCGAGGATGGTGGCGTGATGCCGAATCCGACGGTCGAAAAACTCTATGAGGGCGCCCGTCTGGCGCGCGAACACAAGGCGGATCTGATTCTCGCCGTCGGCGGCGGATCGACTTGTGACTACGCGAAGGCGGTATCTGTCTCCGCCTACTGTGAGGACGATCCATGGGACAAATACTTCCTGCGCATGGAAGACGTCGACAACGCGATTATACCGGTCGGCTGCATTCTCACGATGGTCGGTACCGGGTCCGAAATGAACGGCGGCACCGTGATTACGCACACCGCATCGAAGCGTAAGATCTGTCATGTCTTCCGTGAAAATGTGTTTCCGAAGTTTGCCATTTTGAATCCGACATTTACCTATTCTCTGCCGCGATACCAGATGGTATCGGGGATTTTTGACATCTTCAGCCACATCGCCGAGCAGTATTTTTCGGGAGAGGACGACAACGCGTCCGACTACATCATGGAGGGCATGATGCGATCGGTGGTCGCCGCGTCCCGCGTCGCCATCGTCAATCCGGAGGATTATGAGGCGCGCAGCAATCTGATGTGGAATGCGACTTGGGCGCTCAATACTTTGATCGGCAAGGGCAAGAAGGCGGATTGGATGGTGCATATGATCGGTCAGTCCGTCGGAGCCTTCACGGACGCGACGCATGGGATGACGCTTGCTGCCGTTTCCATCCCGTACTATCGGCATATCTGCCCGTACGGCATCGACAAATTCGCGCGATTCGCGCGGACGGTGTGGGATGTGCGCGAGGACGGCAAGTCGAAGGAAGAGCTTGCAGCAGCCGGCCTCTCCGCGATGGAATCATGGATGAAGGAGATCGGTCTCGTCATGCATTTGAACGAGCTCGGTGTCACGGAGGAGATGTTCGAGGGAATCGCGGAGGGAACTTTTGTTTTGAACGGCGGATATAAGGTTTTGACGCATGAGGAGATCGTCGAAATCCTGAGAGAAAGTATGTAAGAAAAATTGCTATCGTAAGGCGTTTTTCGTATAATCAAGGGCAGGAGGTAATATGTCTATTTATCTGAAACGGCTGGAAACACTGTCGTCAAACTTGAAGCATGGCCACACGGCGATTCTCTTTTCGGGGAATGCTCCAAAGAGCACGGCAGATTCGCATTATGGTTTTCGTCCCGATAAGAATTTTTTCTATTTGACGGGCCTCAGACGCGAAGGCTTCATTCTCGCAGTCAGCTCTTCCAACGAGGTGACTCTGTTCATCGAAAAACCGGATTATGACATCGAAAAATGGGTCGGACGCAAGCTCACGAAGGAGCAGGCGACCAAGATCTCCGGTATTACAGACATCAAATATCTGGGTGAGTTTGAAACTTGGTTTGCAAACCGTGTCTATTCCGGAAAACTCCGCAAATTGCATTTGGATCTCGAGCGTATGCGTTGGAACGATCCGACTTCAGAGGTCGAGTGCTTCGCGCACGAAATCACCAAAAAATATCCGGCTCTGCGCTTTAAGTCTTTGCATCCGCTGATGATGGACATGCGGATGTACAAGTCGAACGAAGAACTCGACGAGATGCGAAAAGCGATCGATCTCACGCATCAAGGTTTCTTGGGTGTGATGAAGGCGGCGAAGCCGGGCGTCTACGAGTATGAGCTCGAAGCGGAATTCGCATATCGGATTCGTAAGGGCGGAGCCGACCGTACGTCGTTTGAAACGATCGTTGCCTCCGGCGGAGACGGCGTCATTCTTCACTATGTGAGCAATTCCAAGCCGGTCGAGGACGGCAATCTCGTTCTCTTGGACTTCGGAGCACAGTACCGCGAGTATGCAGCGGATATCTCGCGCACCATCCCGGTCAACGGAAAGTACAGCGAGCGCCAGAAGGTGTTCTACAACATCGTGCTCAAAGCGCAGGAGGATGTTCTCAGCATCATGAAACCGGGGACGCCGTTCGAGGCGCTCAATAAGAAATGCCAGGAATCGATCGCGAACAGCCTGATCGAGATCGGACTGATTCAATCGGCGGATGAGCTCAACCGATACTATTACCACGGATGCAGCCATTATCTCGGTCTCGATGTGCACGACATCGGTCGCCGTGACATCGAGCTCAAGCCGGGTATGGTATTGACGCTCGAGCCGGGGCTGTATGTGGCGGAAGAGGGCATCGGGATTCGGATTGAGGACGATATTTTGATCACGGAAGACGGATACGAGAATCTGTCCGTCGCGATTCCAAAGAGTGTAGAAGACATTGAGGCATACATGGCGCAATGTCGTGAGCACAAGTGCTGCAGAGGATAACAATAAGACTTTTTATAAAGTGAGGATGTATGAAACAAGAATTTAGAGATTGGAAATCGTCGGAAGTCGACGCGCTGGTCATCGTACAAAACGGTGAATTGAACGGTTACGAAGGAATGCAGGGCAATTTTGCGCTGCTCAAGGAGCGCGGATTGCTTGAAGGCAAGGAAGGGGAGGTCGCGGTTGCAACGGTTGCATGCTGCAGTAAAATCCTCGAGGTCGCATTTGTCGGCGGAGAAGAATACTCCGAAAAATTGGTCAACGGACTGGCGAAAGCATTCCGTGAGCTCAAGAAGCGCAAAGTGAAGAGCATCGGTTTCGATTTTTCAGCAGTGAAAGATGGCCAAAAGAAACTTTCTCGGTCGCTCGGTGAGCTGTTCCAAATGGCGGATTACTGCTTCGACGATTATAAATCGGATGCGAAAAAGTCGACCGTTGAGACTCTCCTGTTCAAAGGGCTGGAAGTGCATGAGGGGGCTTATCGATTCGGTGAAGTGATGGGCGAATCCAATGTGTTGTCGCGCAAGCTGACGAATATGCCTTCGAATATTATGACACCGGAAAAACTTGCTGAACTCGCGAAGGAAGAGTGCGAGAAGGTCGGAATCGAAGTCGAAGTCAAGCAACTCGCTGAGATCGAAGCCCTCGGAATGGAGGCGTTCCTCGCTGTCGCACGTGCTTCGGACAATGAGCCGAAACTGATCGTTATGCGATGGAAGGGTGCTCCTGACTCGGATCGCACGCTCGGTCTGGTCGGAAAGGGCCTTACCTATGACTCGGGCGGACTTTCGATCAAGCCGACAGACGGCATGATCACGATGAAATGTGACATGGGCGGTGCTTCTGCGGTGATTTCGGCGATGGTCGGTATCGCAAAGCTGGGGATCCAAGCGAATGTGACTGCGGTCGTTGCAACCTGTGAAAATATGATCTCCGGACGCAGCTACAAGCCGGGTGATATCCTTTCCTCGATGGGCGGCAAGAGCATCTTCATCGGAAATACGGATGCAGAGGGTCGCTTGACTCTCGTCGATGCTGTGACTTATATCATCGAGAAGGAAAAGGTCACGCATGTCCTCGACATCGCTACGCTGACCGGAGCCGCAGTGCGTGCGCTCGGTTCGACGGTAGCGGCGGTCGTTTCGAACAACGACGATTTCTATGAGATGGTCGAAAAATCCTTCGGTAAGGCGCATGAAAAAATGTGGAGAATGCCTCTCTTCGATGAGTACCGAGAGCTCGTTAAGCATACGGAAGCAGACCTGACCAACTCGGCAGGCGGCCCGGGCATGATGACCGCAGCGCTGTTCATCGAACCATTTGTCCAAGAGCTTCCATGGGTTCATGTCGACATCGCGGGACCGGCGTACTCGAGCAAAGAGACTCCTCTCTGTGACAAGGGTGGTACCGGATCCGGTGCACGTCCGCTGATTCTTCTCGCCAAAAAATTTGCAAAACACTAGTTTCCATGAGTGCTCGTGAGAGTCGGAAGGAGACGGATCTTTACCCATATATCAAACAATGGCTCCTCGATCGCTCCTGCGTTGTGCAGGCGGAGGTCAAGGACATCGACGTCGCCGCATTGTACCGCGCGGAGGGGGATGAGGAGCTTTTTATCGCAGTGGAGCTCAAGACGCGTGTCAGTCTTGAGCTTTTGCTTCAAGCGGTGGATCGACTGGATGTGGCGGATTTGGTTTATATTGCGGTCCCTTGGAGCGGCAATGAGGAGCGGATCGAACAGGTCAAGAAACTCTGTCGTCGCCTCGGCATCGGGATGCTCGCAGTCAATCTCCGATCCGTCGCGCCGGTTGCGGAAGAACTGGTTGCCCCGAAAAACAATGGAATTCGCCTAACGGAAGGCGAAGCGCTGCCTCCGGACGCTGCTTCCACCCTGCGAACGCATCGCTCGAAGGGAAATACGAGAGCTTCGAAGCTCAGAAATGCGGCGATTCGCGAGTTTTTGAAGCGAAAATCCGATGTCAACATCGGCGGTTCCCGGGGGACCAAATTGATGACCGCCTACCGGGAGGAAAGTCTCTACCTCCTTCATCTCCTCGATCAGGGGGCGGAGACGACAAAGCAGATCAAAACTTGCGGCATCAAGGGTTCGGGCCGTATTCTTTCTGCGAATTATTATGGCTGGTTTACCATGCGAACCAAAGACGGGACCAAGCATTATGGGATTTCCCCGCAAGGTCGGCAGGCGCTCGCGGATTATGCCGATATCGTAGAGTATCTGGTGCGTGAGCATACGAAGCTGAGCGAAGGGTAGCTGTGTTTTCCTCGAAGAAATGAGTCCTCGGCCATCGCCGTCGGAGCATCTGCCGGGATGTCCGCCGGGAAGGTCGGCATCGAGCTGCATGAGAACGAAACTTCCTCGACCTGTCGGAGGGGAAGTTTTTTTGCACCCTTTACAACGAACAAATGTTCTGATATTTTCTAAATAAGAACAAGTGTTCGTGGAGGCATGAAGTGGGACCGGTAATTTTGCACGCCGATGTCAATTCGGCATTTCTTTCCTTTGAAGCGGCATATCGTCTGCAGCGCGGCGAAGAGATTGACCTGCGGACGATACCGGCAGTGGTTGGAGGGGATCGGGAGAAGAGACGCGGTATTGTCTTGGCGAAGAGCATCCCGAGTAAAAAATATGATATTCAGACGGGAGAACCGATCGCGGAGGCGCTTCGTAAATGCCCTCATCTCTATGTGGCTCCGTCCAATTACCCTCTCTACGAGAAATGCAGTCGCGCTCTGTTTGCTCTGTTTCGGCGTTATACGGATGTGGTTGAGCAGACCGGGCTCGAGGAGGGATTTCTCGACATCAGTGATCGGGTGTGCAATTTCGATGAGATTCTTTCTCTGGCGCATCGGGTGCGCAATGCGGTGCGGGAAGAACTCGGTTTTACCGTGAGTGTCGGGGTCTCGAGCAATCGCCTCTTGGCGAAGATGGCGAGCGACCTGCGAAAACCGGACTATGTTACGACCTTATTTCCCGACGAGATCCCCTCGAAACTGTGGCATCTTCCGGTCGGGGATTTGATCATGGTCGGTCGTTCCACAAGGAGAAAGTTGGATCGTGTCGGGATTCGAAGCATCGGTGATTTGGCGCACGCCGACCCTGCTTTTCTGCATCGCTATCTGAAGTCGCATGGACTTTTGCTGTGGCGTTATGCCAACGGGATGGAATCGGAATTCCATGCCTTCGCGGAGCGTGCCCCGATCAAGAGCATCGGGAATTCGAGGACGATGCCGACGGATCTGACGACACGAGAACAGGCGAATCGCGCTCTTTTGCAGCTCTGCGAAAAGGTCTGTGCGCGACAGAGAGAGGCCGGTTTTCTCGCTTCTCTGGTGACCGTGATGTACAAAAATTCGCAGTTTTTTGTCCAGGAGCATCAAGGCGGACTGTCTCATCCGACGGATCACACGAATCGGATCTATGAACAGGCAGTTCGATTGTTCGACGAGATCTGGGACGGTGCTCCGATTCGGAGCATGGGAGTGCGAGTGAGCGAGCTGACCGAACGGCGTTACGCTCAAATCTCGTTCTTTGATCCCAAATCCGAGGAGAAGGACCATAGACTGGATCAGAGCATCGATCATCTGCGCAATCGATTCGGTTCTTCGAGTCTTTTGAGAGCCAGCTTGCTTGGAGAGACGCTCGTGACCGAGCTGTCCAGCCCCTTTGGAGATCTTGCGCGGGATCATTTGTTTCGTATGGTTTGATGATTTGAGGGAGGAGATATGACAAAGGAAATCGACATGCTGTGCTGGTTCGATGTGGAGGGAACGGTGACGCCGATTCGTTTTCGTTTGCGCGATGAAAACAGCGAGCCTCTGATTCTTTCCGTGCGCCGCATCGTAAAGCGCGATTTGAGCAAAGCGGCGGGAAATTGTGTATACATCTATCATTGTGAGGTGATTTTGCAGAAAAGATTACAAATTGTGGAACTCGGCTATTTTGTGGACGAAAATCGTTGGATTCTGACGCGAATTTTCTCGTAACACCCGGCTAACTGATTCAAAACCGTAACAGATCATTTGACTTTAATTTTCCTGATGTAGTAAAATTAACTATCATGTATGCAACGCGAATTGGATCACTTTTTATAAGAAAGGTGGGAAATTTATGGGGCTATTCAGTTTTAAAGGGGGTATTCATCCACCTGGATCGAAACTGGCGACGGAGAGTTCGGCGATTGAAAACTTTCCTACGCCAACGATCGTAGAGATCCCGATCCGACAGCACATCGGTGCACCATGTGAGCCGTTGGTCAAAAAGGGCGATCCCGTCAAAATGGGGCAGTTGATCGCCAAAGCAGGCAGTTTTGTCTCGGCCAACATCCACGCTTCGGTCTCCGGTACGGTGCGTGACGTCAAAAAGATGGACACGCCGTATGGTCCGGATTCCGTGGTCGTCATAGAAAATGACGGACTCGATACATTGGCCGATGAGATTGTTGTGCCGCCGGATTATCGGAGTTTGAGTCGCCAAGAGATTGTAGGACTCATTCAAAATGCGGGACTTGTCGGAATGGGGGGAGCGGGGTTCCCGACCCATGTCAAATTATCGCCTCCACCGGAGAAGCCGATCGATGTGATCGTGCTCAACGGAGCCGAATGCGAGCCGTATCTGACCTGTGATCATCGCCTGATGCTCGAAGAGCCGCAGCGCGTCCTGAAAGGATTGCAGATCCTGATGCATGCGTTATCCGTAAAGCAAGGTCACATCGGCATCGAGGACAACAAACCGGATGCGATCGCTGCGCTCAAGGCGGCCAATTCGAGTCCGGAGATCCGGATCAATCCATTGCATACAAAGTATCCGCAAGGTGCGGAAAAACAATTGATTTTTGCTTGTACGGGTCGAGAGGTCCCATCCGGCGGTCTCCCGATGGATATTGGAGTCGTCGTGGTCAATGTCGCGACGGCAGCGACGATCGCTCGCTTGTTTGAGACCGGTCTGCCGCTCATTGAGCGCGTCTGCACCGTGACGGGAGATGGTGTCAAACAGCCAAAGAACCTTCGTTTCCGCATCGGTGTCAAATTATCGGATTTGATCGCATATTGCGGCGGTTACACCGAAGAAGAACCCGGAAAGGTGATTCTCGGTGGTCCGATGATGGGAGTCGCTCAGTTTACGGACGCGGTGCAGGCGATCAAAAACACTTCCGGTGTACTCGTCTTGACCAAAGCCGCTGCCGCGATCCCGGAGCCTTCGCTCTGCATCAAATGCGGCAAATGTGTCACAGTTTGTCCTGTCGGTCTTCAGCCGATCCAAATTTCTGCTTTTTCACTGCTTCACAAATACGATGAGGCGAAGTCTTACAACGCGCTGGATTGTATTGAATGTGGCTCCTGTTCCTTTATTTGTCCGGCGAAGCGACCTCTGCTTCAATCGATTCGTGTCGCGAAGCGCGAGATCCTCGCGCAAAGGGGGAAAAATGCAAAGTAATTTGATCGTTTCTTCATCTCCACATATTCGTTCAAATGTAAACACGCAGTCCATTATGCGCGATGTGACGATCGCGCTGCTTCCGGCAGCTCTGTACGGAGTCTATGTATTCGGATGGCGCGCAGCCGTCATTTTGTTGTTGTCAGTGGTGTCCGCCGTGCTCTGCGAGGCGGCTTGTCAAAAGCTTCGAAGGGTTCCGGTTACCATCAACGATTATTCGGCGGTGGTCACAGGACTTTTGGTCGGTATGAACCTATCTTCGGCAGCTCCTTTCTGGCTTCCGGTGATCGGCAGCATATTTGCCATCGCGATCGTCAAGCAGGCGTTCGGCGGACTGGGACACAATTTCATCAACCCGGCTCTCGCGGCACGTGCCTTTCTGGTTGCATCCTGGCCATCTGAAATGTCGTCCTGGCCGGCAGCGGGAAACGACGCGATCACTTCTCCGACGGTGATGGGAATACTCAAGCAGGGCGGAGAATTGCCACCGTTGCTCGATACCTTCCTCGGTAACATCGGCGGCTGCATCGGAGAGACTTCGGCACTGCTTCTGATTTTAGGCGGCATCTACTTGGTCATTCGCGGGGTGATCGGATATAAAATTCCTGTCATCTACATCGTGACGACCGGGATTCTTACCTTTGTACTCAAGGGCTTCGGCGCCGAGATCACGGCGTACTATATCTTCTCCGGCGGACTGATGCTCGGCGCGATCTTTATGGCGACGGACTACGCTTCTTCCCCGATTACGCCGAAGGCACAGATCATCTATGCGATCGGTCTCGGGGTGCTGACGACCGTGATTCGGCTTTACGGAGGGTATCCGGAGGGCGTTTCTTACTCGATTCTTATTATGAATGTCGCGGCTCCGCTGATCGATAAATACGCAAAACCGCGTGTGTTCGGAACTTCGAGAGGTGCCAAATGAAAATGTTAAAAACCGGGATTGTATTGTTGTTGATCTGCGTGATTGCTGCCGTGACCTTGGCCTTTACCAATGAAGTGACCAAGGATCGCATCCAAGAGCAGCGTTTCCAAGCCGGGGAGCAGGCAAAGAAAGAGGTGTTCTCCGAAGCGGATCGCTTCGAAGAAATCGAAGTGGATGCAAACGAATTTCCTAAGATCAAGTCGGCGTTCAAAGCGCTCGATGCGAGCGGAACGCCGGTCGGAATGGTCGTATTCTCTCAGCCGAGCGGTTTTGGCGGAGCGATCGAGGTGATCACGGGATTCCGTTTCGACGGAGTCATTACCGGGCTGCGCATCGGCACACATGCCGAGACTCCGGGGCTCGGGGCTAAGGCGAAAGACCTGTCGTTTTATCAAAAATTTGAAGGCCTCAATGCCCTGGATGGGATCGTCGTGGTGAAGTCGGCTCCGGCTACCAATCAGGTAGAAGCGATTACAGGAGCGACCATCACTTCGGATGCCGTCAACAGCGGCGTAACCGAATCGGCTGCTTTGCTTCGTAAGCTGGTCGAAGGAGGTGCTCAATGA
>JAUMWO010000032.1 GCA_030529605.1 Bacillota bacterium
GAGCGAAATAGTCGCGCGGGAGAAGAGAGGAAAGCATGCGCCTCGTCCGGAGTCCTTGTTCATTGAGCATGGTCACGATCGGCACGACGACATGCAGTGCGATCGCGATGTAGATGTAGTGAAAGAAAACGATGTAAAATCGGAACCAAGAATCCGCATCTTGCGTCGTAGTCGGGGTGGAGAGGATTTGTACCTGCGTCACTTGCTCGGAACCCTTCGCAATCGCTTCGTAATCCATGATTCCATGGAATTTCCGGTAAGCGTCTACATATCGAAGAAATTTCTCAACTTCCATCGCGCCCAGAGAGCCGGCGCTGGAACCGGTTTCGTAGTAGATGTCCAGAATCGCTCCGTCGTGTTGGAGACGCGTTTCGATGTCAGACGGGACGCGTACCAACAAATCTCCGTCATCGGCCGCGATGCGCAGAGTCGCCTCATCGTATGCGAGGGAAATCGGTTCGACTTTGGCGATCTGATTCAGATGATGCGCCAATGCGTGCGAGAAGGCGGAATCCGGCGATTCGTCTATCAGGAGCACATGTGGACGGCTGATGACAAATTGCTCTTGAGATTGTTCACGAATGGTGGGAATGTTGGCGATGGAGAGCGCCAAAAAGATGACGGCATAGATCAAGATGACCCAACGGTCCTTTTTGATGCTGAGTAGAAAGGATTTAAATACTACCATATTGTCTTCTCCTTAGGAATTGGGTTGCGATCAACATCATGACGGTGATTTCGATTCCGAGGATCACCAAGGTCGAAACGACGGTCGAGGCATCGCCGGTGACATTGATGCGAAACATCGTATCGGTGAACAGCGAAACCGGATTGATCTTGAGAAGCCAAGGCGCGAATCGGGAGATCGCAGTACGAAGTCCGACTCCCATCATACCGCCCATCGCTGAAAGCGTGATGACGACTGCGATCAGAATTCCGGATTTCACATTAAGAGAGAGTCGTGAGGAGAGCCCGACGACGAGTCCGAGCGCGATACCGAATAGATTGATCAACAAGAGCATCAGAAAGCTTTCCATCGGTCGCTGCAGGAGCGGGTGTCGGAACACATAGACAGCGACCAAAAATGTAGCGAGCGAAATCGTAAAATTGGTCGACAACGTGACGAGTGAGGACTTCAGGATGAGAACCCATTTGCGTGTCGGAGCGATTTCGATGCGTTGTCCGAGAAAGCTGAGATTGGCTTGAATCGAGCAAATGTCCGAGAGTGCTCCTTGTGAGGATTGCAGGGCGATCATTCCGAACAGGGCGTAGTAGTAGATCAAGAAGGACTGGATCCCGCTGGCGTGGTTGGTATTTACCGTATAGTTTCTCTCGAAGTCGTAGGCTTCTCTCGGGATCTCGAGGGCGATCATCTGGCGAATCTGATCGAGGATGGATTTGACGATGGTCGCTTTGAATCCCGCTTCTTTGAGGATGAGATTTCCCTCGGCGTCGATATAGGAGCTGATGGCCTCGGATTCGAGCAGTTCTGTCGCTCGGTCGGGTGAAATCTCACTCACTTCGAGGAGATCGATGGTCGGATAGATGGATGCAAACGGATTGTTCGGATCGACTCCCACCGGGATCCGAATCTCATTCTGTGATTGAATCTGTGAGAATGCGAGGGTAAAGATCGTCAAAATGATGAGTGGATAGAAGGCAACCCAGAATATCGTGCTTTTGTCGCGAATCGAATTTAGGAAATTATATCGAATCAATCTCTCAACTCCTTTCCGGTCAATGCGAGGAAGACTTCATTTAAAGTCGGTTTGAGTGCGTAGATGCGATTGTAAGCGAGGGATTCGCTTTCGATGAAATGCATCAGTTCCTGAAGCGGGTGGGTGTGCTTGCGAAAGACCATGACGGTTTCGTTTCCGACTTGGTCGAGGGAGATGAGGTTGGGCATCTCGCTGAGGCGATTGAGCTGTTCCTGTGTGATCTGCGGGAATTCGGCGGTGATCTTTTCGCCGGAGCTGATCATGTCTTGGAGCTCGTCGACGGTTCCCGTCGCGACGGATTTGCCCTTGTCGATGATGACGATGCGGTCGCAGAGCATTTCGGCTTCGTCGAGGTAATGGGTGGTATAGACCACGGTTCTCCCCGCTTCGCGCATCTTTTTGATGCCTTCGAGGATGAAGTTGCGGCTCTGGGCGTCCACTGCGACCGTCGGCTCATCGAGGAAGATCAGACGCGGCTTGTGGGCGATGCCGCATGCGATGTTGAGACGGCGCTTCAGTCCGCCGCTGAGTTTGGCGGGTTGGAATTTGACATGGTCGCGGAGCTCGACAAAGTCGATCGCTTCGTCCACGAGCTGTCTTCGCCTGGTGCGATCCTTTACATAGAGCCCGCAGAAGAAGTCGATGTTTTCACGCACGGTGAGGTTGGGCATCAGCGCGAGTTCCTGCGGTACGACACCGATCTGCGCTTTCAAGGCGTAGCTGGTCGGTGTCATATCTTCGCCCATGATCTTGATCTCTCCCTTGTCGTAGGTCAGGAGTGAGAGCATGCAGTTGATCGCGGTGGTCTTGCCGCTGCCGTTGGGGCCGAGCAGACCGACGATTTCTCCGGGCTTTACGTCGAAGCTGAACTGGTCGAGGGCGACCAATTTGTCGTAGCGTTTGGTGAGTTGGTTGACGGAAATCATAGATCCTCCTTTTTCCCGTGGGAATCTTTGTGACCGTATCGTAGCAAATCCGGGGAAGTGATTGCAGTGAGAGCGATCACGCTTTGACATGACAGATGTCATATTTTGTCGTGACTTCAGTCGAAGGAAGCGGTATGATGGGACTATGAATCGGATGAAAAAAGTAGGGGAACCGTTTCGACTGGGCATCAGCGTCTCCTTGGTGGCGCTTTGTTTTGCGATCGGGCTGCGGTACCGTGAAGTCGATGTGCTGCTTCCGGGCGGGCTATGGATGCTCGGCTTGATTTTGAGTGCGGAACTGGTTTCTCCGTGCTGGAAACCGGCTCTCGGCATAGCGGCTTGTGTCGGCGGTATTTTGGTTCCGCAGACATTGTATTTTTTGCCGGCCGTTCTCTTGGTGACGCGCCGGACGGATCCGCTTCTCCGGATAGGGACGCTTGTGATGCCGATCCTGATCCGACCGACGATCGAGGTGGATCTGCTGGTCGTGATGGCACTGATGATCGGATTGATCCTAATCATCGAACGGATCGAAGAGCGCTATCAACGCTACCGAGCGGATTATCTTTCGGAGGCGGATGCGCATTTGGAGTACGAACGACTGCTCACGGAGGTGGAAGCAAGTCGTTTGCAGGAATTGGAGCGTCGATCCAAGGAATCGGTTCTCGAGGAGCGCAACCGCATCGCGCGTTCGCTCCATGACTACATCGGACATACGGTGAGTTCGGCGATTATGCAGTTGGAAGCCTATAAGGCGGTGCATCAGAATGCGTTGGAGCAAAGCGGCTCGCAGGCGCAGCTTCAGACAGTGATCGATACACTCAAGTCCGGAATGGTCGACATTCGATCGAGCATCCACCATCTGCACGACGATTCCATCGATATGGAGAGTCATTGGGAGGTGCTGATCGCAAGGTTTCCAAGGCTCAAGATATCGGTATCCTCGGTGGATCCGATCGGTTTGGACTTCGATCAAAAGTCGCAGATCCTGCGTATCGCGGGAGAATGTGTAGCCAACACGGTGAAGCATTCGGATGCGACCAAGGTCCGGATTATCTTGGCGCGTACGACGCAGTGGTATGCGCTGACCGTGCGCGACGACGGCAGCATCGATCCCGGTGAGATCCGCACAGGAATCGGGCTGCGAGGGATGCGTGTCTTTGCCGAAGCGCAGGGAGGGCATTTCGACTGCGGATACGATCGTGGATTCTATGTGCATCTCCGGATTCGAGGGCGACGCGATGTGCAAGGGGAGCGGACGCAGGCGGTGAAGAGACCCCCGGCCGCCTTGCCGCAAGAGGCGGTGGAGCGAAAGGAGCAACAATGAGATTGGTGATCGTCGACGACGATAGTTTGGTGCAGCAGTCGCTGCGAATGATTTTGGAAGCTAAAGGGCACGTGGTCAGCGGTGTCGGTTCGGACGGTTCTGAGGCACGCGCGCTCTACGAGGCGCATCGTCCGGATGTCCTGCTGATGGACATTCGAATGAAGGAGATGAGCGGACTGGACGCAGCGAAGGATGTGTTGTCCCTGGACCCGGCGGCAAAAATCCTTTTGATCACGACCTTTCAGGACGACATCTACATCGCGGATGCCATCCGAATGGGTTGTCGCGGGTACATCTTAAAGGAGAATATTTCCGGGATCGTTCCGGCAATCGAAGCCGTTGCAATGGATCAACAGGTATTTGACTCGCGCATCGTAGAACGCATGTCGCAAGGCATCCCCGTCGTCGAAATCGATCCGGATCTGACCGATCGCGAAAAGGATATTTTGGGGCTCGTCGGCGGAGGGCTCAACAACAAGGAAATCGCGGAGAAGCTTTTTTTGAGCGAGGGTACCGTGCGCAATTACATCAGCAACCTACTCGAAAAACTGGAGCTTCGCGATCGGACGCAGTTGGCGATTCATTATCTCAACGCGAAACATCGAGGAGGGAACCGTGGGTAGTACGAAGACGGAAGCGATCGTGTCGCTGCTGGAGGCGGCGAAGGGGGAGTTCCTCTCGGGGCAGCAGATCGCCGACTTGCTCGGGGTCTCGCGCACCGTCATTTGGAATGAGATGAAAAAGCTTGAGGAGCGCGGTTATGAGATCGAATCGGTGACGCGCAAAGGCTATCGACTGGTCGATGCGCCGCTGATTCTGCGGGAGTCCGAACTCCGCGAGGTGATGCGGGAAGTGTTTGGGAGCGAGGCGCCCGCACTTCGATATTTCGAAACGATCGACTCGACCAATCTGGAAGCGAAGCGAATGTTGAGTGCGGGGATACCGCCGGACAGGCGGATGGATGAACAGCCGGCACCCCGACAAGGAGAACCGCATAGCGAACGACCGGGCTCGCAGCGGGAAGACGGCGCTCCGGCGACTCTGCTTTACGCGCAGGAGCAAACCGGAGGGCGGGGCAGGCTCGGAAGGAGCTGGTCGTCGCGACGCGGAGACGGGATTTATATGAGTCTGTTGATGCCGACGAAGCTGCCGCTCGAGTGGGTTCCGATGCTGACACTGCAGGCGGGGGTTTGCCTGTGCAGCGCGCTTCGGACGGCGACGGGGCTCGATGTCCGCGTGAAATGGCCCAATGACATTTTGGTCGAGGATCGAAAGCTCTGCGGGATTCTCACAGAAATGACCTTTGAGTCGGATCGCGTGCAGTCGGTGATTCTGGGGTTCGGGATCAACACGGGTGCCGAATTTGAAGCGGGAGAACTGGAGCAAACCGCGACCTCTCTCCAACTTCTCGGTATAAAACTGTCGCAAAAGGACTTGATTCGGTATATACTGAAAGAGTTGATGCCCTGGATGGAAGCGGTGCAACGCGGCGACGCGTCCTGCATCCGTTATCGTGAGAGAACCGTCGAGTTTCTGCGAAAACACTCGGCGACACTCGGACGCGATATTGTGGTGCATCGGCTGCATGATGCAGGAGAGGGGATTCCGGCGAAAGCGCTGGACATCAACGACTCCGGTGAATTGATCGTGCAGTGTGCGGACGGCAGTCGGATGACCGTCCGATCCGGAGAGGTGCAAATTCGAAAGAGGAGTTCCCATGCTACTGACCTTTGATATCGGAAACACCAACATTGTCATGGGCGTATACAAGGACGATGTCTTGATCGCCAATTGGAGAACGGAGACGAACAATAGGCGGACGGCCGATGAGATCGGTCTGTTCATCCACCAATTGTTCCGGCACGAAGAATTGGATCCCAAAGCGATCGAGAATGTGATCATTGCAACGGTTGTACCGCATGTGATGTACTCGGTGTTGCATGCGATCCAAAAATATTTCGGCCTCGAACCGATCATCGTCGGACCGGGAACCAAGACGGGGATCAATGTCAAATACGACAATCCCAAGCAGGTCGGCGCGGACCGCATCGTGAATGCGGTCGCGGCGTTGGAGAAATACGGCGGTCCGCTGATCATCGTCGATTTCGGGACGGCGACGACATTTTGCGCCGTCAGTTCCAAGCATGAGTATCTCGGAGGGGCGATTTTGCCGGGCATCAAAATCTCCGCCGACGCTCTCTATGAAAAGGCTGCCAAGCTGACGCGAGTCGAGCTGGTCAAGCCGGAACAAGTGATCTGCAAGAATACGACGCAGAGCGTGCAAGCCGGTATCGTCTACGGTTATGTCGGTTCGGTCGATTTCATCGTCAGCAAGATGAAGGAAGAACTTGGTGAGCCGGGGGTGAAGGTGGTTGCGACCGGCGGGCTCGCCACTTTGATCGGCGAAGAATCGTCGCAGATCGAGATCATCGACAAAAACCTCACGCTCGACGGTCTCAACTTGATTTATAAAATGAACCGAAAGCAGGAAGCATGACCAAACCAAAGTACCGCCCATCTCGCGTCCGGCTTGCACCGATGGCAGGCGTGACCGACAAACCCTTTCGACAGATTGTTCGCGAACAATTTGGCGGGGGAGTCACGACGGAGATGGTCTCCGTCTCCGCTCTTTACTTCAAAGACCATAAAACCGAGCTGCTGATGGACATCGAAGGAGAATACGACGCTGCGGATCCGAGTTCCCGGAGCCGCATCGCTCTACAAATTTTCACCAAGGATCCGGATCGCATCGAAGCGGTCGCCCCGCTCCTGAGCGCCCATCCCGCCGGATCCGTCGACATCAATATGGGCTGTCCCGCCCCCAAGATCACCGGCAACGGCGAGGGCTCCGCGCTCATGCGCGACATCGATCTCGCCGAGCGGATCATCCGTTCCGCCGTGCGAACCGTCGACAAGCCGATCACCGTCAAATTTCGCAGCGGCTGGGACCAAGGCTCGATCAATGCCGTCGAATTCGCCCGCATGTGCGAATCCGCCGGGGCGACCGCCATCACGGTGCACCCCCGAACGCGTGAGCAGATGTATGAGGGGCATTCGGATTGGAATCTGATCGCTGCCTGCAAGCGGGCCGTGAGCATCCCCGTCATCGGCAATGGCGACATCCATTCGCCGGAGGATGCGAAGCGGATGCTCGACGAGACCGGCTGTGATGCCGTGATGATCGGGCGTGCGTCGATGGGCAATCCTTGGTTGCTCGGACAGATCGAACGCTACTTGGATACCGGCGAACTGCCGAAACCGATCGACCTGTCCACACGCCTCGAGACGGCACTTCGCCATTTTGCACTGCTCGTCGAGCACAAAACCGAGCACATCGCCGTCTTGGAGATGCGGAAGCACGCCTCCTGGTACCTGAAAGGACTCCCCGGAAGCGCGGCGTTCAAATCGGAAGTCAACCGCGCGACCACGGCCGAGCAGGTGATCCGGCTGCTGCAGACGGCATTTCGATAAGGCAGTCGCGGATCCGGATGCGGAGCGGAAGCCGAGTGTTCTTTGGTCGGCTCCGCGGAAACAAAGGAGAAATTATGAAACGAAGATTAAATTATGGAAGATTGGCGATTTTGATCGTCGCCTTGTTGATCGTGATCACGCTCCTGTTTTTCTTGGGGCGCGCAGTGCTTGCTTGGCTTGGGGGCGGGGGACAATCCTCTGCGGAGCCGACCTCGGGCGTTTCGACCGCACCGGTCCCTGCGTCCTCCGGCGGATCCGACGCTTCATCGGGAATGTCGACCGAACCGACTTCGGGAGATTCTTCGGCGGAGGCGTCGACCGAAGCGCCTTCGGACAACTCCAAGAACCAAACGGTAGCGGGGCTCGATCTCGATGCGCAGAAAGCGCAGATCGATGTCAAAACGATCCGCCCGAACGAGGCGGGCGAGATCATGATCATCATGTACCATGGACTCGCCGATGAAAACTCGGAGTATCATCGCACCAAGGAGTCCTTCCGCGCGGATCTGCAGCGCCTCTGGGAGATGGGATTCCGAACGGTCTCGATGGCGGATTACATCGAATCGCGGTTCGATGTTCCTGCCGGTACGACCCCTGTCCTGATCACGATCGACGACGGGCTGGAATCCACCTTCCGTATGATTCCCGGGCAGGATGGCAAACCGATGGTGGATCCGGACTCGATGATCGGCATCATGGATGACTTTGCTTCCAAACATCCGGAGTTCGGGCGTCACGCCATTTTGTATCTCAATGGCGGCTCTCCGTTCGGACAACCGGAATACGTCGAGCAGAAACTCAAGTATCTCGCGGACAATGGCTACGAAATCGGCAACCATTCCTCCGGGCATGAGAATCTCTCGACCCTCGATGCGGCCGGAGTACAGCGTGTACTCGGCGGCAATGTCAACTATTATGAGGGGCTGACCGGGGTGCGGATGGATTCGCTCGCGCTTCCGTTCGGGATCTTTCCGACGGATGCCAATGCAAGCTATGCGACCAAAGGAACTTACGAAGGCAAGGAATATCATCACAGGGCGGTTCTGATGGTCGGTTGGCGTCCGGGCTGGGCACTTTACCATGTCAACAGCGATCCGGAAGCACTATACCGGGTGCAGAGCGGTGACGGTGATCTCCAGCTGAAGACTTGGCTCGATCAGTACGAGGCAGATCCGAGTCTGCGATTCATCAGCGACGGATTTGCCGACGTGATCACGGTGCCGGAAAGCGAACGTTCCAAGATCGCGCCGAGCGCCGTCGACGAAAAACGTCTCAACTTCTACGAATAATGATATACTGTGCAAAAGGACTGGGTGATTATGGAAAATCTGAATGAACTTCTTCTGATTCGCCGCGAAAAGCTGGCGAACCTCCAAGCGGCAGGACGCGATCCGTATCGCGTCGATCGTTATGACCGGGACTCCTTTGCCGGGGATATCCTTGAACGATTTGACGAATACGAAGGCAAGGAAGTCGCGATCGCCGGACGGATTATGGCCAACCGCGACATGGGAAAGGCGTCCTTCGTCGATGTGCTCGATTCGACCGGACGCATCCAGGTTTATGTGCGTAAGGACATGATCGGCGACGAGGAATACGAATATTTCAAGACTTACGACATCGGCGACATCATCGGGCTGAAGGGAGTCGTCTTCCGGACCAAGAAGGAAGAAAAATCCGTCAAGGCGAGCGAAGTGGTGCTCCTTACCAAGTCCTTGCAGATCTTGCCGGAGAAATTTCACGGGCTTAAGGACGTGGAAACCCGTTACCGACAGCGTTATGTCGATATGATCGTCAATCCGGAAGTCAAAGACACGCTGATGAAGAAATTCAAGATCATGGCGGCGATGAAGGAATACTTTGTCAAAGAGAAATTTGTCGAGGTCGAGACACCGGTGCTGAGCGTCATCGCCGGCGGTGCCAATGCAAAGCCGTTTATCACGCATCACAATGCCTACGACATCGATATGTATATGCGGATCGCCAATGAACTGTACCTCAAGCGGCTCATCGTCGGAGGGTTCGACAAGGTGTTCGAGATGGGCAAGATGTTCCGCAACGAAGGCGTGTCGTATAAGCATCATCCGGAATATACCAGTGTAGAGCTTTACGCGGCGTACCGCAATTACGAATATATGATCGAGGTGACGGAGCAGGCGATTTCGCGTAGCTGCCTCGCCGTCAACGGATCGATGAAAGTAAAATATGACGAGTTCGAACTGGACTTTACGCCGCCTTGGCGCCGCGTCAGCATGCACGACCTCGTCAAAGAAAAGACCGGCGTCGATTTCTACGCGCTGTCGAGCGATGAAGAGGCGCGTCAAATCGCGAAGCACAAGCTGAACCTCGAGGTGAGCGAGAGCATGACCAAAGGTTCGCTCGTCAATCTGGCGTTTGAGGAGTTCTGCGAGGAAGACCTGATTCAGCCGACCTTCGTTCTGCATCATCCGGTCGAGGTTTCTCCGCTGGCGAAACGCAACCCGGATCATCCTGAATACACCAATCGTTTTGAAGCGTTTGCCGCCAAGATGGAGATCGCGAACGGCTTCTCCGAGCTCAACGATCCGATCGATCAACGCGCGCGCTTTGAAGAGCAGGCGCGCAAGAAAGCAGCCGGCGACGAAGAAGCGCATATGATGGACTACGACTTCCTCAACGCGATCGAAGTCGGACTTCCACCGACCGCCGGTCTCGGCATCGGCGTCGACCGCGCGATCATGATCCTCACCGACAATCAGAACATCCGCGAGATCATCCCGTTCCCGACGATGAAACTGAAATAGGGATCGAAATCACAAATCATAAGCGAAACAGAGAGCCGATTCGAGAGAATCGGCTCTTGTTATGTCGAGGAAAAATCGCCCCAGTCTTGCCAAGAGATGTAGTCGACCCCTTGAATCGAAGCGCTGATGTCGCCCAAGTAAAAGACAACCGGACGCGCTGTGTTCTCCTTCTCCGTGGCATAGGCGCGCACCGAAGCGGATAACTTGGACTCGGTCTCGTTGTTGGATTTGATCTCGATGGCAAAACTTTGCTTCCAGTCTGCAATCACATCGACCTCAAATCCCCGTCTTTCTCGATAAAATGTGAGGTTCGCCTTTCGACCTTGATGATAGCGTTGCTTTAGCAATTCGGAAACAGCCATTGTCTCGATGACTGCTCCTTTGAATCGGCTAAGCAACAGATCCTCGACGCTGTCCAGTCTCAAAAAATGGCATAGGAGCCCGGAATCCAGAAAGTACATTTTAGGTGTTTTGACGAGACTTTTCCCCAGATTTGTCGAGCTGGGTTCGAGAAAATGGATGATAAACGATGCTTCCAAAATTGACAGCCACTGTCGAATCGTTGGAGCTGTGACCCCCACATCCCTTGACATTCGTTCCATATTGAGCATTTGGGCGCTATTGGCCGCACAGAGTTGAATAAATTTACGGAAGAGACTTTGATTCGAGGGATTGATGTGGTCACTGACATCGATGTCGATGTAGGTATCGATATAGTTTTGAAACCAGTCTTCCGGTAGGAAGGGACGTGTGCGATCATGGAGCGGGGGATAAAACCCGCGAAACGCCATATGGTGCGCGGTTTGTTGCAATAAACCGGCATCTTTCAGTTCGCCGATCGAAAACGGGAAGAGGTTCAACAATCCGATTCTTCCCGCTAAACTCTCATTGATCCCTTCGCGAAGTCGAAATTGGCTGGATCCCGTTAAAATGAACGAGCCGGGATCGGGACGCTCCTGATCAACGAATTCCTTGACTGCGTGAAACAACTCAGGAACCTTCTGTGCCTCGTCGATGATTGCTCCCTGAGGAAAGGCTCTCAGAAAGTCGTAAGGGCTTGATATGGCAAGCTCACGTATATCCCTTCGATCCATTGAAACATATCGTTTCCGGGGGAAGACCATTTGAGCCAGTGTGGTTTTTCCGCTCTGGCGTGGGCCGGTAATTCCAACCACCGGGAATTGGGAGGCAAGACGAATCAGCGTCTCTGTCGATTTTCTTTGAATGATCATAGGCATTGTCCTCATAACTATTGTAACTTTGACAAAATCTAAAGTCAAATAGTTGAAAAATCCAAAGTTTTGATATGGAAAAATCCAAAGTGATCGAGGTCGAGGCGTTTTTCTCTCCCTCCGTATAGCAAATGTTGGATTACTCTGGAGACGATACACCATGAAGGATCGGCTCTTTCTTTTGATTCACCTTTTGGTCGACTGATTTTGTGTTTATCGAATGATTTGAGGAGATGGAAATGCTGCAGACGATTTCCAAAGACAAAAAGCAACAAGTATACCGCATTTTAACGATGCCGATCATATCGGATAAAAATGCCGGCGGTTTTCAGATCCGAGATGGGAAAATTTATTCCGGGTACAGGAAGTCCTTGCTCGATGCGCAGGGTTATCTGGTCGATAAGGAATTTGCCGGAGATACGATGTGCAGCTTCCATACGGTTGCGAACCGAACACCGGGAGCCGGATCTTCCGCATCCCGGCGAACCGCGCCAGAGAACTGGCCACAGATTCTGCGCGAGTTTTACCGGAGTTATCATTGTCTTGCGAATTTTTGGTTGCTTCCGATGGAATTG
>JAUMWO010000033.1 GCA_030529605.1 Bacillota bacterium
CGATCTTCTGGAATCTCTTCTCGCCTTGCTTGTCTTACGCTTAGGTACTGCCATACCACACCTCCTTGAGCTACTTAATCAGTGATTTTAAAAGTTCCAATCGCGGATCGATGCGATCTTCTGTGCATCGACAAGTTTCCGAGTTGAGGTTCGCACCGCAACGGCACAATCCCTTGCACGCTTCGTCACACAGATGCCGTCGCGGGAGTTCCATCGTGATCTCTTGGAGCAACAGCTCCTCGAGCATCGCTTTGAGCTCCTCATCCTCTCCGGTCAGTTCACATTCGAAACTGCTCGAAAGATGATACGGGACGACGCAGAGACAACGCGCACATGCAAATTCTGCATCGAAGTCATATGTCACAGTTCTTCGCTTATCCAGCCCGCGATTCGAGAATGAAACAGCGGTCTTCGCTCTCGCCGGTCCGATTGTATCAAACTCGGAAGCCTCAAAGAGGTGATCCATGTCGAAAGAATCAAGATTTCGCAGTTCTTTCATTCTGTCCTCACAAATGCAACGCTAATATTATACTAACGTGCACAAACCATGTCAAGCAATAATTGTTGACTAGACCAAACGCTTGGTATCGCGTGCGATCACGAGTTCTTCGTTGGTCGGGATGACAAAGATCTTGACCTTGGAACCGTCTTTTTGGACCTCAACTTCTTTGCCACGTACTTTATTCTTTGCCGGATCCAGCTCGATACCCATAAACTCGAGGTTTTGGCAGATCGCTTCACGGCTCTCGATGCCATTTTCTCCGAGACCTGCGGTAAAGACGATCGCATCGACTCCGCCGAGGACGGAAGCATAAGCAGCGATGTATTTACGAACATTGCCGTGGTAGATGTCGAGGGCGAGTTGTGCACGCTCATTGCCTTTCGCAGCAGCGTCTTCGACATCGCGGAAATCCGAGCTCACGCCGGAGATTCCGAGTACACCGGATTGCTTGTTCATCACATTGTTCATCTGATCGAGGGTCAGACCACGCTTCGACATCATATAGGTGACGATCTGCGGATCGATGTCGCCGCAGCGTGTTCCCATCACGAGACCATCCAGCGGTGTAAATCCCATCGACGTATCGATCGACTTACCGCCGTCAACCGCTGCAATCGAAGCACCGTTTCCGAGGTGGCAAGTAATGATCTTGGTTTGCTCGATCGGTTTTCCGAGCATCGCAGCAGCGCGCTCCGAAACATATTTATGGCTAGTCCCGTGGAACCCGTAACGGCGTACACGGTCCTCTTCGTAAAATTCGTACGGAAGCGCGTAGACGAAGGCTGCCTTCGGCATCGTTTGGTGGAACGCGGTGTCAAATACCGCGACATTACCAACTCCCGGGAGGAGCTCCTGCATCGCTTTGATCCCGATGATATTCGGCGGGTTATGAAGCGGAGCCAGCTCGATACACTCTTCGAGCGCCTTCATCACTTGGTCGTCAACCAAAACCGAATGCGCATACTTTTCCCCCGCGTGAACGACACGATGTCCGACCGCGCCGATCTCGTTGAGCGATTTTACCGCACCGATTTCTGCGTCGAGCAATGCATCCAGTACATGCTTGAGCGCGTCTTTGTGATCCTTCATCGGAACTTCGATGACCTTCTTCTCACCGGTCGGTCCTTCCGCCTTCAAACGGGAACCTTCGATGCCGATCCGCTCGACCAGACCTTTTGCCAGAACCGTTTCATCCGTCATATCAAAGAGTTGATACTTGAGGGATGAACTACCGCAGTTGATAACCAGAATTTTCATAACGCCTCCGATTCTTTTTCTTCATTACGATTTACTATATAATACTTTTATGAAAACCGCAAGCCAGTATCCTGTCGCAGCAATCATTTCCGAATACAACCCCTTTCACAATGGGCATGCATGGCATATCGAAGCCACGCGAGCGACACTCGGTCCCGATTGTCGCGTGGTTGCGATCATGTCCGGAAATTTTGTGCAGCGCGGAGCTCCTGCGATCTTTGACAAGTGGACAAGAGCCGAACATGCGGTACGATGCGGCGCGAATCTCGTCATCGAACTTCCGACATACTATGCTACGGCGGCTGCCCCGGACTTTGCTTGGGGAGGCGTGAAAATTGCCGAGGCGATCGGCATCGCGACCCATCTTTCCTTCGGTGTCGAAATCGAGCCCGGACCCGCCGCCCGATATGGCGAAGCTCCGCGTCGCTCCGCACCGGGCAATGCGGACCGTCCCTGCGCGGATCTCGGCATCGATGGACAAGGCGAAAGAGACATTCAAGAGCATCTGCGCCGCGGGTATTCCTATGCTGCTGCCGTCGGACGGGCAAAGGGAATCGCTCCCTCTCCCAACCGCACCCTCGGCACCGAATACCGGAGAGCTTTAGAACGACTCGAATCCACAATCCTTCCGCTCGAGATCCCTCGCATCGGACAGTCGCACCACGATACCGCAGTCGAAAGCCGGGTTCCCTCGGCAAGCGCGATCCGAACATATCATAAAAACACCGGAACCTTTCCATTGCAAGGGATACCGGAAATTCTCCATCCACTGTATCTACAACATCTCAGCGATTCGGCGATACATATTGAAGCATTTGAAACCCTGATTCTCACCTGTCTGCGGACCACCGATCCGGATCAACTGCGTCGCATACGCGGTTTTCGCGAAGGGATCGAAAATCGCTTCGTCGAAGCCGCCCTTCGGAACGAGAGCTACCAAAGTTTGATCGAATCCGTCAAAACCAAACGATACACCCGCGCCTCGCTCGATCGCATGCTGATCTCGATGTTGCTCGTCATCACATCCGATTCCGAATGCTCTCAAAGACCGCCTTCCTACCTCCGCATTCTCGCGTTCGACGACCTCGGCCGCGCAATGCTGAGAGAAATCCGACAACAATCCGAGACGGAATTGATCACGCGTTGGCAGACATCCGAATCATACCGAAATTGCAATCCCCATCTGATGCTCGATCAAAGGGCTTCCGCTCTCTACGCCACCATAGCAAAGCAGCCGCTGTACGAAGAACGCACGCGACCGCCTTTTTATCTGATTACCGCCCGATAGTGACCGGAACTACTCCTTCAGCAACGACTGCAAACCGAATGGGAATTTTTCGAGCGCCAGCTCTTTGACCGCTTCCGCGAATTGGCGGATTTCATATTGCGCATCGACCTTGGTTCTTTGATTGATGAAATGGGCAACGCCTTGCAAACTCGCTGTCCAATACCAGCGCACCATCAAGCCGTATGCACTCGGCAGGAAAAGTCGCGCCTGCTCGGTCGCAATCCCGTTGTCGATCGCCCAATTGTAATTGTCCATCCCGGCATCGATTTGATTCATCAGACGCTCAAACGCTTCTTTGCCGATGACGGTCTCGACCGGTGCTCCGCTTCCTTGTTTGGAATTCTCAGGTTTGGAACGCCATTCGTTCTCTTTCGGGATATAAAATTTCACTTCCTCCGTCACATAGCGGCGGCTGGATTCATTCCATGCATTCATCGGATCCTGATGCGCCGAACCGATGATGTATTTCCACCACTGCCGCGCAACCATCAGCGGCGCGTAGATTTCAAATTGCAAAGTCGCGTGACGAAACGGGCTGGTATGGTCGTGCTTGGCAAGAAAGCGAATCAGCTTCTCATCCTCTTCGCGCAGTTCATCGACCGCTTTGTTGTAGCTGACACGCGCCGCATTGACAATCGTGAGATCACTCCCGAGCGTATCGACCAAGCGAACATAACCATGCTCATGTACCTGTTTCATAGATCCTCCTTTAAGCTTCATCAAAATCAATTTCCGAATTTACTAAATGATCCTTATTTCGCCGCCTTTGCGACAGCATCCGCGACGCGCTGATAGACGGATTCGTCCAGCGGGTCCGGGATGATGAAATCCGGAGCGAGACGATCCGCAGGCACCGATTCGGCAATGGCGCGAACTGCGGCGAGTTTCATCTCGACCGTAATCTTGGATGCTTTGGCATCGAGCGTACCACGGAAGATACCCGGAAATGCAAGCAGATTGTTGATCTGGTTCGGATAATCCGAACGCCCCGTGCCGACGATACGAGCGCCTCCCTCCAAGGCGGCTTCAGGACGAATCTCCGGATCCGGATTTGCCATCGCAAAAACGATCGCATCGCGGTTCATCGATCGCACCATATCGCCGGTTACGACATTCTTGACCGATACGCCGATGAAGACATCCGCTCCGACCAAGGCATCGGCGAGCGTCCCTTCCCTCTTTTCCGGATTGGTCGAGGAAGCGAGTTCCTTTTGCAACCAGTTGAGCGGTTGCGATTCATGCAAGATCCCATGGCGGCCGCAAGCGATGATGTGTCGATACCCTTGCAGTTGAAGCAACTTGATAATCGCTCCGCCGGCTGCTCCCGCGCCGTTGACAACCACTCGAGTGGTTTCGGGCGAGCGACCGGTCAATTTGAGCGCGTTGTGAAGGGCAGCGGAGACCACGATCGCCGTTCCGCGCTGGTCGTCGTGAAACACCGGAATATCGAGCTCGTCGATCAGGCGATTCTCGATCTCGACGCAACGAGGCGACGCGATGTCTTCGAGGTTGATGCCCCCGAACACCGGCGAGATAAGTTTCAAGGTGCTCACGATGGTATCGACATCTTGGGAATCGATGCAGATAGGAAACGCGTCGACATTACCGAACTTTTTAAAGAGGATGGCCTTGCCTTCCATGACCGGAATCGCGGCTTTGGCGCCGATGTTCCCGAGACCGAGAACCGCACTGCCGTCCGATACGACCGCGATCAGATTTCCCTTCGCCGTATAAAGAGTCGCTTTCTCAGGGTCTGCGGCAATCTGTCGGCAGGGTTCCGCCACACCGGGAGTGTAGAAGGTGGAGAGATCATCCCGATCTTGAAGCGACACTTTCGAACAAACCTCAATTTTGCCCCGAAAGGCTTCGTGTTGCTCGATTGCCAGTTGATAAAAATCTTTCTTCATACAGCTATTCCCCCAGGACTTCTTTTAAGGCATTCTCGATGCCGATCTTCGCATGCGCGTAGGTCAACCCGCCTTGATAATAGACGATAAATGGCTCTCGAAGCGGGGCATCGGCACTCAGTTCAATCGAACTGCCTTGGACGAATGCCCCGGCCGCCATGACAACTTCTTCCTGATAACCGGGCATGCTCCATCCGATCGGAACCACATGGCTGTTGACCGGAGAGGCAGCCTGAATGCCGCGGCAAAATGCGAGCACTTTCTCGGCATCGCCCAGCTCGATCGCTTGAATAATGTCAGACCGCGGATCATCCGGTCCCGGATTGACTCGATATCCCATCTCTTGAAAGACCGATGCGCAGAGTACGGCGCCTTTCAAAGCCGCAGCTACGACCGTCGGCGCCATAAACAGACCCTGCAGTATATTGCGTGTCTGACCGAACATCAGACCGACTTCCTTTCCAAGTCCCGGGACGGTCATCCGTTGCGCGATCCGATCGATCAAATCGCGGCGACCCGCCACATAGCCGCCGGCGAGGGCAAGTCCGCCGCCCGGATTCTTGATCAGGCTCCCCGCCATGACATCGACGCCCGGCTCGGAACGTTCGATGAACTCCCCGTAGCAGTTGTCGAGCAAAATGACGGTGTTGGGCGAGGTCAGTCGAGCGATTGTGACGAGATCATCGATCTGCCTAACTGTGAGTGATCGACGCCACGCATATCCGGAAGACCGTTGGATGTACAGATAGTCCGGTTTTGCCATCAAAGCCGGATAAATGCGCTCCAAATCGAGCATGCCATTTTCCAGAAGCTCGATTTGCTTGTATTGAATCCCGAGATCGCGCAATGTGCTCGCATCAGATTCCTTGAAACCGAACAGCTCGTCCAGCGTGTCGTATGGCTTTCCCGTGACGCAAAGCAGCACATCCCTCGATTTCAACAGCCCGGTCAACATCAGAGCGATCGCATGCGTCCCGGACGCGATGGTCGGTCGCACGATCGCGTCTTCCGTCCCGAGCACATCCGCAAAAATCCTCTCGGTGATCTCGCGCCCCGCATCGTCGTATCCATATCCGGTATTCCAAGCGAAGTGCATGTCCGAAAGCCGATGTGTACGCATCGCATCGAGCACACGCTTTTGGTTGTACTCCGCCACGCGATCCATCACACGAAATCGTTCGGTCAGCGCCTGCTCTGCCTGTTCGATACGTTGGAGATAGGTCATGCGATCAAAGACTCGAGAACGATTTCAATCATTTGGGCAAAGGTCTTTTCTCTCTCCTCCGCCGTCGTCTCTTCCTGCGTCAGAATATGATCCGATACCGTCAAAACGCAAAGCGCCTGTACCCCATGCTTTGCCGCCAAAGTATAGAGTTCGGCCGTTTCCATCTCGACCGCAAGAACCCCATATTCCGCAAAAATCGCATTTCTCGGGCGATTGTTGTCCTCATAAAAACTGTCTTCGGAGAGGATGTTTCCGACATGTACCGGGATTTGGAGACGCTTCGCCGACTCATACGCATTGTAGAGCAACTCAAAATTAGCGATCGGCGAAAAATCCAGCTCTCCGAAACGGCGCTTGTTCAGATTCGAAGTCGAACACGAACCTTGCGCCAAAATGACATCCCGCACCTTGAGATGCGGCTGCATCGCTCCGCAAGATCCGACGCGGATCAACTTTTTGGCGCCATAGAAGCGGATCAGCTCATTGGCATAGATGCTGAGAGACGGCATCCCCATCCCGCTCCCCTGCACGGAGATGCGCACCCCCTTATAAGTACCGGTGAACCCGAGCATCCCGCGCACATTGTTATAACAAACCGGATTTTCCAAAAAGTTCTCTGCGATGTACTTGGCTCGAAGCGGATCCCCCGGCATCAATACGATTTCAGCGATCTCTCCTTGCGCTGCGTTGATATGTGTGCTCATAACTTCCTCCTACCGTTCTTTAAATGATGACGTCACGCCGCACGATGTTTTCCTCGATGCGCTTGGTCAAAACGCCGAGGATCTTGTCGTTGATCCCGACCTCGTGCGGTACGCTCAAAAACTCGATTTCATATTGGAAATCAGACTTGGACAAGATCTCCTGTGAAATGCGTTTGAAGTCGCGGATCACAAATTCTTTGTCGCTCAACTTGCCGTTCTCGACGACGAACAACTCCCCGTTGTTTCCCTGCGAAATGGCATCTCCTCGGTAATAAAAGGATCGATCGCCGTTTTGCTCTTGCTTGACCAGATTGACCAAGCGTGCGAACAATCCCTTGACGATCGGCATCTTCGCGACATTTTGGAGCGGGTTGTTCTTGTTGTATACGACCAACAAACCGACCAAAAGCTCGGAATGCTCCCTTGTCGCACGCTGTATGTGGCGATAGATGAACTCGTCGACATTGCCGCGCGGGCCACGATCGAATTTCTTGATATGCCCAAGCAACTTCGCACGCACATAATCATCTTCGAACGGCTTTAGGATGTAATCGCTCGCACCAAGTCGAATCCCCCGCACAAATGCCTTGCGGGTATTGATGCTCGTCACGATGATGATCAGCGAACCGACACTGACCTCATTGATCCTCTGGATAATGTCGAAGCCATCGTCCATGCCCAGATTGATGTCGATCAATATAATGTCATGCCCTTTGTGCAAGCGACTCAGCGCATCGCGTCCCGATGTCACCGACGTCACTTCGACCGGATAACCATCAAACATCTTCTTGATCCGATACCCGGTGGTCGCATTGGTATCGATCACTAGGACATTGGTCATCACCGCTTCCCCTTCTTGCTTAGTTTTTCCTCTTCAAAACCTGCCAGCCCCATCGAATCGAGCCGGCTTTCGACATCACCTTCGATCAGCGTTTTGATCAAAACGACGGTCGGTACACCGAGGAACATCCCGATGACGCCGAAGGTGGCGCCGCCGACCGTCACCGATACGATGATCCAAAACGGCGAAACACCGACCGAGTCCCCAAGGATCATCGGCCCGATGATGATGCCGTCGAGCTGCTGGATCGCCAAGATGAGCAGCAAAATATAGATAACGCGAATCGGGTCGTCGTAGCTGGCGATCAGCGTAATGAGCGCAGCCGGAACAGCACCGATGATCGGACCGAAATACGGAATGACATTGGTGATTCCGACAATCGCCGCGATCAGGATTGCATATTGGAACCCGAAGATCAGGAGCAGAATATAACAGATGATGCCGATGATGATCGAGTCGACGACCTTTCCGATGACGAAGCCCTTGAAGATCCGATCGCTCAGCGAACCGATGTGACGGACTCGTTTGACCATCCGTTCGGAACAGTATGCATTGAGCATTCGGTGAAACCGCGCGAGCAAGTCATTCTTTTCGCTAAGGATGTAGACGGCGATCGACAAGGTCACAAACGCAGAGACCAGCTTTGAGGCGAATTTCCCGATCTCCGCGACGAAGCGGTAGATCGTCGAACCGGTAAAGTCCGTGAGTTTCTGCACCATCGGGAGAACCGCATTGGTAATCTGCCCCTTGATGAACTCGATGTCCTCCGCTCGGAGATGAAGAACCGACAGGCGATCGAAATCAAACTTCGTATTGACGATGTTTCGATACAGGGAAACGACGGCATCCGCGATCGACGGCAGAATGATTATCCCTGCCAGATAGATCACAAACACGAGGAACAGCAATGTGAGCAGGATCCCCAGGCCGCGTCCGACGCGGAGGTACTTTTGAAATCCTCTGACGATATAGTCCATGAAGTATGCGAGAGCAAATGCGGACAACACCGGCATCACACCTTTGGAAAGAAGATCGAAGATCTCCGTTCTCGTCAACACGATCACGACACCGGATACCAGACCGGTGATCAGAAGCAGAGTCGAGATCTTCAGTTTCGTAAAATCAATCGGTTTCATAGACTCCCATCGATTAGTAGTCCGTATCGGCAGCCCTGCCGCGAACAATGTCGACCGAGGCCGAAGCACCGAGACGGGTGGCACCGGACTGCACCATACGAACCGCAGTGTCGTAGTCGCGGATGCCGCCGGAAGCCTTCACTCCCAGGCGATCGCCGACGGTCCTGCGCATCAAAGCAACCGCCGCTTCGCTCGCGCCGCCTGCCGCATGGAAGCCGGTGGATGTCTTGACGAAATCGGCGCCGGCTTCCTCCGAGAGCTTGCAGGCACGAACGATCTCTTCGTCCGTCAGCGCTGCGGATTCGATGATGACTTTGAGCAAGCGGTTCCCACAGGCTTCTTTCACCTGACGGATGTCCTCGCGTACGGCATCGTATCGGCCGTCCTTGAGCATACCGAGATGAATCACCATATCGATCTCATCCGCTCCAGCCGCAATCGCGTCCTTGGTCTCTGCAACCTTTGCCGCCGTAGACATCGCTCCGAGAGGAAATCCGATGACGGAAGTAATCCGAACCGTGCTGCCCTCGACAAGGGAACGGACGAGCGGAACATAGGAGGAATTCACGCAAACGGAAAAAAACGAATGCTCGACCGCCTCCTTCGCGATTTTCTCCACCTGCTCCGTCGTCGTTTCCGCTTTTAAAATCGTGTGATCAATGTATTTTGCTAAATTCATGCAATCTCCTAATTACTTGTGATACACTTCCGGTTTGAGAGTCGCGACATACGGCAAATTGCGATATCGCTCCGAATAATCGATTCCATATCCGACGATGAACTCATCCGGAATCTGAAACCCGATGTATTTGACCGGCACATCCACCCGACGGCGTTCCGGCTTATCCAGCAGGGAACAGACCTCGACAGATGCCGCTTTTCTTGAACGGAAATTGTTGACGAGATAATTCAATGTCAGGCCCGTGTCGATGATATCTTCGACGATCAGCACATGCCGCCCTTCCAAACTGTAGTCCAAGTCCTTGTCGATCTTGACGACTCCGGAACTCTCGGTCGAAGATCCGTAGCTGGAAGCGGCGATAAAATCAATCTGAATCGGTCTCGTAATGCGTCGCATCAAATCACACAAAAAAACATTGGCTCCTTTGAGCACACCGACCAGCAAGAGTTCTCTTCCTTCATAATCGTTCTGAATCGCTTGGGCGAGTTCTCCGACTCGATCGGCGATCATCCTCTCGTCAAAGAGGACGGATTTCACATCATTTTTCATGCTTTCCTCCGTCCCAATCTTATCACAGATCGTAGCTTCGTGCTACGATTCCAAAAAAATCACTTCCTCGTCCCCGATCTTGATGAGATCTCCATTTTTTAATCGTCTTCGTTCCCCGCTTCCGATCCATTCGTAGCGATTTCCCTTTCGTTGCACCCGGTGAGTGGACCTCGCGCTGGAAACGACGATGTTGGCATCGGATGTCGATCCGATCGTCGTTTGATGAAGATGGAGAGTTTCCGTTCTTCCGGTGTTTCGAAACAAAAGTTTGGGAACCCCGCTCCGATTGGATTTTGCTTTAAAGAACTCAAAATATCGCTCCAGATCGCTCTTTTGATACAAATACACATCTGCCGGAAGATACTGCAGATAGATCTTGGGCGATCCATCCGACTCGACGATCTCGATGCGACTCGGATGAAATTGAAATCGACTCACATCGAGCATAAAGTCCCGAGCGACCATAAGAATCCCTTCGATCGTACCGATGATCGAATCGATGCTTGCAGCCGCCGACTCCGGAACCAAACGATTCATCCAACCTTCCAAAGAATCCCCGATCGGCGTGAAACGAATCGTCGTGAAATCTCCGCGCTCCACGATCATAAATGGTTGCACAAAACTGAGACAGCCCGATTTCAACAATTCCATCTGATAAGCGATCCGATTGGCTGTCTCGAAATGATACTCCCATAACATCGGTGATTTGCTCATGGAGTAAACAAGGTATTGATGTTGGAATTGGTCTTTACTCCGTCGGTGACGCTGGTAAAGAACTGTCGCGCAAACCCGTTAAACAGAAACGCGAGTGCGACGAGAACCGCGATGATGATGACGATTTCGATCGTTCCCATCCCGTCTTCTTCTTGCCACTTGGTTTTCCACCATAGTAAGATGCGATTGAACATAGAACCTCCTTTTATTGGAACAGTAGGACAACCGGTGTCATGATCACCGCGATCACGGAGATCAGAGAAAGCATCAGAAGCAAGGTGAGTTTGAGCGACACCTCCTCCGCCTTCTTTCGAATTTCCACCAACCTCAGTTGCCACAGTTCATCGTGGTATTTTTCCATCGCGTCCATCGAGCTCAAAGAGCCATTGGCGCGATACTGAGAGATGAGTCTGAAAAAACGCCAGACCGCTTTTTTGTTCACCTTTTGCGCGTAGAGGGAGAGACTGTCGAACGCACCCATTCCCTCGACGCGAAGACGCTCCGGGAGACATCGGCGCATCGCTTCTTCCAATGTCGCTCCCGAACGGATCGTCAAGATCAACTCTTGGAGAATGCGAGGCATTTCACGGATCAGTTCCTCGTTCTCCGATTGCTTGTTTCGCAAGGATTGCATCATTTCACCCCTCGAATCACCCATTCTCCGACATATTTCATTATGACGAGCAGGAAAAAGGAAAAGGTCATCACCAATACCCCCTTCGGATTCGTATACATCACTTCGAGAAACTGGCTTTGGGAATGTTGAATAAAGAAGATCACCATAAGCGGCGCAATGCACAGAACGCGCTGCTCCAACTGCTTTTGATAAATCACGGCCTGCCCGTCCGAAACCGCTCGAAACCGCGTATACAACTTTTCCAATGTCACATCGGTGATGCGACTCATCGAACCGCCTGTCGATCGACTCAACTGAATCATCCGCGTGTATAAGCGACTCTCGTCGATGGGAAATTGCTTCTCCATCTTACGAAACAATTCATCGCCGTTGATGCCGAGATCGATCGCCTTCTCCAGCACGCGTGCCGCCGTTTGCGCGTAGCAACGCTG
>JAUMWO010000034.1 GCA_030529605.1 Bacillota bacterium
AACCATGCAAGAAAAGTCTCCGTTGGAATTGCTCAAACCGAGCTATTCCGTCGAGTTATTGATTAAACAGGAATCCGGCGATCCGATTCTGCTCCGCACCTTGGTGGAGGGCGGTGTAGAAAACGGTTTGCTTCGCGTGATCGCACCGACGATTCAGGGGAAAGTTTATCTCTTTGATTCGGTCCACGATGTCGACGTCCAATACTCCGGCAATGTGGACGGCAAGAACAAGATCATCTCCTTGCCTTGCCGCTTCCACCGCAAGTTCCGCTCGGAGAATTTTTCGATCGTCGAGCTCAAAATCGTCGGCGAACCCTCGGTCGTCCAGCGCCGAAGCGCGTTCCGCGTCAACTTCAACGAGAATTTCCGCTTCGAGTACAAGGACGAACGATCCACATTGGTCACCAAGGACCTGAGCCTGAAAGGTATGATGGCCGCCACCGCCGTCAAGATGGAAGAGGGGGACATCCTCACCATGTTCTGGGACAAGACCGGCGAAGCCGAAGCCTTCCCGATCCTGGGCACCGTTCTTTCCTGCAAGAAGGTGGAGGCGGAAAATCCTTACGAGATCCGCGTGCTGTTCGAGCCGCTCAGCGACAAACACTCCCAGATTCTCCTCGCTTATTTGTTTAAGAAGCAGTCGGAAGTATTGCAGGGGGATGTGGAGCTGATGGAGAAACTCTGGCGCTCGGCGGAACGCAAGCATACGGACGCTCCGGAGGTTCAGATCACGACCATCTTCAGTCTGATTGCCGTCGTACTTTTGGTCGTGGGCCTCGTGTTCTATATGCAGGCCAAACCGCCGACCTCCTACGTACTCGATGATTTTTTCAGCTTCTCGAGGACGGTCAAGTGGAAACCCAACGAGCTGATGGTGAGTCTCGTCGTTTCCTTGATCGCTGTGGTTTCAGCGCTCGTATCCCTCGCGATGAAATATCATTTTTATCGCAAGGGCAAATACCGCTTCACCTTCGCGGCATTTATCGTGCTCGCGTTTTCCCTGTTTTTCTTCGGACATGTCCTCATGCTGTCGCTGTCGAATGCCGGAATCATGTAACAGCGCAATCTCAATCGAATCAAGATAAAGGAGTGTGTTATGAGAAAAGTCGTCTATTACGGAAGTCCGCTCTGAAGTGGATGCGCCAATGTGAAAGAGTTTCTTTCATCCAATGACATTACGTTCGCGTATGTGGAAATCACCGGTGGGATGTTCCCGCTCAAAAAGTTTTTGAAGCTTCGCGATACGCACCCGGATTTCGCAGCCGTTCGCGCGGAAGGACGCGTCGGAATCCCTTGCATCGAAGTCGACGACGAGCATGTGTTCTTTGACCCGCAAGCTCTCGACATCAACTGGCTCAAAGAGTAACACGAAACATCCAAACATCCTGTTCGCTTAGCGGGCGGGATTTTTTTATGAGCAGGGATTGACAGTTCGAAGGGAAACGATTATTATTGCATTGTAATTAGCCATACTAAGTACAAAGGAGGGAGCGATGGAGGCGTTGACCCAACAACTGAAAAAAGGAAGCCTTGAAATCATCGTGATGCAATGCCTCGCCGAACAGGATTGTTACGGCTACGAACTGATCACGATGCTCAACGAGCGAAGCGGCGGCTACTACTCCCTCCGAGAGGGATCGCTCTACCCGGTGTTGTACCGGCTCGAGTCGAAGCAGTTGGTGACCAATTACCAGCAGATCTACGAAGGAGAGCGACGAGTGCCCCGCAAATACTATCGCATCACCGAGCGGGGGCTCATCACCCTCGAGCGGATGCGTGAAGCATGGGAGAAACACAAGGAAGCGACCGATCGCTTGCTTGGAATATCGAATGGCGGAGGGAAAAGACAGTGAATTCGATCGATGCAAAAAAGAAACGATCTTGGGATCTGTATAGCAATCAAGTCTTATCGTATTTGCGTGCGCCGGTCGGTGTGAAAAAGAAAATTCGCGAAGATCTGCATCATTCGCTGGAGGAGCGCTGGATGCTCGGGGACGACCGAACTCCCGAAGAGATTCTCGGCAACCCGCGCGATGTCTCTGCCGAGTTCGCGGAGAATCTCGGGTTGGACAATTCCGTCTATACCGGGGGCGAATACATCTCCAAAATCAGGATCTTCGGGTTGCCGCTCGTTCACATCGTGAAGGCAGAGCGCAGCACTCTCGGTGACGGAACCCCGATCGCCAAAGGAGTGATTGCGGTCGGACCGGTCGCAATCGGTATCTTTGCGGCGGGCGGTGTCAGCGTCGGAGCGTTCAGTTTCGGAGGTGTCAGTCTCGGACTCATTACCGCATTCGGAGGCCTATCGCTGGCCGGTCTGCTCGCCTTTGGAGGACTGGCAATTTCCATCTTCGCCGCCATCGGTGGCATGGCGATCTCCGGGATCTTCTCGGTGGGTGCGCTCTCCGTTTCTTTCGGTATCGCGGTCGGTGCCCTTCCGATCGGTCAAATCGTCGGCTACGAAGACGAACTGCCGACCAGCGACTACATTCGCTATGCCTTCCGGTTTCCGCGCGAAGCCCATCGCTTTATCCGGGCGGTGGAAACCGAGTTTGCTTGGCTGCCGGACTTTATGCTCAAATTCATTCGCTTCTTTACCAAAACGGGCTAACAGCCCGATCGGTCTCCCGGCCCAATCCGACTTGCATCGCAAGCCGGTATCCGCCCTCGGGTGAGGCATCTCCCTCGTTGAGAGCAAGCTCCTCTATATCAGTCTTCGCTGGCAGAATATGAAAAGAACCCGGTGCGATATTCGCATGCCGAGGTGAAGAAGATGCTCGGTTTGGATTGAAAAAAATCTCGTTCACTGCACCGATCTGAGAAGCAAGGGAGCGACTTTGGTCGGACATCGCAGTCCAATTTACGAAAGTTACAAATGATTTCCGGTCGGTGAACGCAGAAGGCAGCATTCAGGCAAGTCTTGCGTTAGACCAGTTTCGTCGTCCACTGCTCCAGATTCCAGACATCCGTCACAAAATCGGTATAAAAATCGGGTTCGTGACTGATCAGCAGGACGGTTCCTTTGTATTCCTTGAGCGCGCGATTGAGCTCCGCCTTGGCGTCGACGTCGAGGTGATTGGTCGGCTCGTCGAGCACCAAGAGGTTGGTTTCCTTTCCCATCAGTTTGGCGAGGCGGACTTTCGCTTGTTCGCCGCCGCTCAATACCAACACTTTGCTTTCGATGTGCTGATAGGTGAGTCCGGCTTTTGCCAGAGCGGAGCGCACTTCACCTTGATTGAGGGAAGGGAATTCCTTCCAGTACTCTTCGAGCGCCGTGTTGTAATTGGCTTCTTTGATTTCTTGTTCAAAATACCCGATGTGCAAAAATTCGCCGGTTTCGACTTTCCCGGAGATTGCAGGGATTTCACCGAGTAAGGAGCGAAGCAAAGTCGTCTTTCCGACCCCGTTGGCACCGACGATGGCGACTTTTTGTCCGCGTTCGAGAACCAAGTTCAGCGGTCGGCTGAGCGGTTTGTCGTATCCAATGACGAGGTCGGTTGCACGGAAGATCAGTTTGCCCGAGGTACGTGACGACTTGAAGTGAAACTCCGGTTTCGGTTTTTCACGTGCGAGTTCGATTCGATCCATTTTGTCGAGTTTTTTCTGTCGGGACATCGCCATATTGCGTGTTGCGACGCGCGCCTTGTTTCGTTGGACAAAGTCCTCGAGATCCGCGATCTCCTGCTGCTGTTGCTTGTACGCCGCCTCGATCTGTTTCTTCTTGGCCTCGTTGATGCGCAGGAAATTGTCGTAATCGCCGACGTAGCGGTTGAGTTCCCGGTTCTCCATGTGGTAGATCAGATTGACCACCGAGTTGAGGAATGGAATGTCGTGTGAAATGAGGATGAAGGCGTCTTCGTATTCCTGGAGATATTTTTTCAGCCATTCGATGTGCTGGACATCCAGAAAGTTGGTCGGCTCGTCGAGGAGCAGGATGTCCGGTTTTTCGAGCAGCTTGGCGAGCAGCACCTTGGTCTTTTGCCCGCCGCTGAGCGAATTGACCTCGGTATCCATCCCGAACTCGTGGAGACCGAGCCCCCGTGCGACGTCGTTGACCTTGGCTTCGATGTTGTAAAAATCATTGTGGTTGAGGATGTCCTGAATCGTCCCGACCTCGTTCATCAATTCGTCCATCCGCGCTTCATCCGCCGACCCCATTTCGACATACATATCGTTCATCTCGGCTTCCATATCATACAGATATTGGAATGCAGTCAGCAGGACATCCTTGATGGACTTGCCGTCTTCGACGCTCGAATGTTGATCCAAATAGCCGGTGCGGACGCGTTTTGACCACTCGATCGTCCCCTCGTCCGGATCGAGTTTGTGGGTGATGATGTTCATGAAGGTCGATTTGCCTTCTCCATTGGCGCCGATCAGCCCGATGTGTTCACCTTTCAGCAAGCGAAAGGACACATTTTCAAAGATGGCGCGATCACCAAAACCGTGATTCAAGTTTTTTACCGTTAAAATACTCATAGGATTCCTCTTTCGTTTCTCGCATTATTATATCAGATGATCGCCCTGCCGGCGGTGCAAACTCCGAGCCAAATGATAAAATGAAATCGAGCCGAATCATAAAGTGAGTTGATTGAATCGAGTAATTGGACCGATGCCGCTACACGAGAGTATGGCGTCCATGTCGTACCGATGGGCTCCCTTGGGTGCTGAAAGGAGGAGGAATGCCGAAGAAAGCAAATCGAAAGAAACGGTTTAGCGAGATTTCCCCACTGACCTATCGTCTTGCCCTGTGGAAAGAAAAATGGAAAAAGGCGCTTCGCGATGTGCTGTCGCGCCCGCGGTTCGCCGCCGAACGAGGCGAGCCGCTTCCGGTACTGATCTTTGCTCACTCGTCTTTGATGCGCCGACGTCTCGCCAAGGTGAATCAGGAGTTACAGGAAAACAAAGTCGTCAATCTGAATTTGGCCGCGCCGAAGGTCTCGGGGATCCGGATCCGTCCCGGAGAGGTGTTCTCCTTCTGGAGACTGGTCGGGAGTTGCCCGGCTGATCTGGGGTACAAAGAAGGGCTCACGATCTCGGACGGAATCCTGTCGCAAGAGGTGGGAGGCGGGATGTGCCAATTTACAAACCTCCTGCATTGGATGGCGCTGCACACTCCGCTCGACATCGTCGAGTATCATCACCACGACGGGTACGATCTGTTTCCCGATTTTGAGAGAAAGGTGCCCTTTGGGACCGGCACCTCGATTTTTTATAAGCATTTGGATTACCGCCTCCAAAACAACACGGATCAGACATTCCAAATCATCGTCTATACCACGGACGAATACCTTTGCGGTGAAATACGGGCGTAGAGAGAGCTTCCCGTTTTCTATGAAGTCGTCGCGCGAGAAGATCACTTTGTGCGCGAGGGAGATGAAATCTACCGAGTCGGGCAGGTGTTCCGGCGTTGCATCGACAGGAAGACGGGCGAGCTTCTCCGGGAGGTTCGCATAAAAGAAAATCACGCGAAAGTGTTGTATGAGATTCCGGAGGAACAGCAACGGCTCATCGTCGAGCGACGTGAGCCGTGAAGGGTAAAGCGCAATAGGAGTCGTTCGAATGCTCAGTTGATCGAATGCTTCAATCGATAATACATCCAGCGATGGATGAGATCGAAACGCTTTTGAAGATGCTCGGGGAGGGATTGGACGATTTCCTGATTTCCGAGCATGTAAGCGTCTTGCAAGTGCTTGATGACGGGCAGCTCCCTGCGCAGTTTCATCAGTTCATCGAAGTATGCGTCGATTCCTTGAAATTGCAGCAGCTCGAGAAGTACGGAGCCCACATAGTTTGCGCTCAGCACAAAATCCTCCGGGAGATCCAGAGATTCAAAGTCGACGGGCTTCTGACGGACATACGCGTCGTTGACGCGGATCATGAGCGGCACCTGAAAAGTCGCGATCGCATTTCTGGAGTCGGTGAAGTCGTTGTATCCCAAGCCCAGTTCGGAAGGGGCGTTGAGCAGATTCGGCCGATGGTCTCCAAAAAACACGATCACCATCGGTTCGTCGACCGTATCGATGTAACGGCACAGATCCAGCAACATCTTGGACGAGTCCCGCACTCCTTCCATATACACGGAAAGACTCTCCGCCGAGGCTTCGCTCACCGGAGTTTTGGTCGGGACAGGCGGTGTTTCGATACCGAATTTTCCATAATGATATGCCTGATGGTTTTGGATGGTGACGGTGTAGGCAAACACCGGTCCGTCCTTCTTTTTTTCCTCAAACAAGGCTATGAGTTTCTCAAGGAAGGCGGCATCGGAGATCATGGTTCCCTTGAAGTCGCTCGCGTCAAATGCGTCGTTGTAGATCTGATCCTGCATCCCGAGATGCTGGTAGACGCTGTTGCGGTTGTAAAACCAGCTTTGACCGGGATGCAGAAACATGGTGTGGTAACCGAGCCGCCGGAACAGGGAGGTCAAGTTGGCCGTTTTTTTGCGCACCAAACGAAAGGAGCTGGTGTTGCCGATGAGGTTGGTCTGCATTCCGGTCAGCACGTCAAATTCGGTGTTGGCCGTGCCCGCGCCGTAGTTCGGGACCACGATGTAGCCGTCGACGGCATTTTTCGAGATCGCCTCCCGGTATTCCTTCATCGGGCTGTCGTCATCTCCGTAGAGAATGCTATCCTCTTCGGAGATGTCCGAATACGCCTCGCACATCACCATCAGAACATGCGGTTTGAACTTTGGCTCGGATCCCATCCCTTCTCCCGGCTCGTATTCCAAGGCCTGAATTTCCGATTCGCTGTAGCCCTCCGGCTTTTCAACATGGTAGAGATTGAGATGATACAGGAAGCAGTAGTTGAATCCGAGGGTGTTGAATACGGAAGCGATGTTGTATTTGTTGGGCACGCGAAAGGACTGATAGATCGACTTGTTGCCATAGACGAAATGCACTAACCCCGCGAATGTGATGCTGACAAGAATAAAGCAGAGCAAGGACATCTTCCATGCGTAGTGCTTGGACTTGATTTTGAGTCCCAAAACCAAGAAAAGCAATGTGACGACGAGGATTAGGATCAACTTGCTCCAATACAGATCAAGTGAGAAGTTGACTGCGGAATCCAACGCCTCCCGAAACAAGGGAATATCGGACGGGATCAGCGGATCTTCGCGATCGACGACCTTGAGCAAGTTGACATAACTCAACAGTCCGAACAACAAGGTGCTGATCGATGCGGAATAAAAGACATTGCGTAGGATGAGCCACAGGAGCGTCATCACTGCAACGACCGGCAGACCGTTGAGCAAGAACAGAACGGGGTTGCGGAAATACATATTGAGCGATGTGAGAAAATCGCCTTGTTGGATGACGAGCTGCAAAGCGCTGATCAGCCCCGAGGAGAGAAGGATGGCCAGCAGAGATTGCCATAGATTCATACTCCATGCTTCTTGCGCGGAGAATCGTTTTGTTATCTCATTCAGAAATCGTTTCATTGCTTTACCTTAGTTGAACTTGTGTTCCGGCGATCCGATCCCCGAGGTGGCGCTTGTCCTTGCTCAGAAAGCCGGTCGCCAGCATCAGGATCAAGAGAACAATAGCAATCCACTGGAGGATGAGGCTCGGAACATCATAATTTTGGTAGATGCCGCGGATGGCGCCGATGTGACCGATTTGCCAAGGGAGGAATTTGATGGTGTTGCGAAGCAGGCTATGTCGGAAGGTTCTCTTTGCGAAATGCAATTTGAGTTTCGCAGTTCGCTTTCCAATGCTTCCGCCGTGATAATCCAAATACGAGAAGAGGAAAACGATGGGCACAACGGAAGCAAATGTCGCAATCATCTGTGAGGTCAACTCCGAAAACATCGGGACACCGCCGAATACGAGGTAATAAACGGCGAGCGAGACGCCCAAAAGGCTAATCAAGTAAGCCGAGATCACCAACCAGTCGATGAAGAGTTCTTTAACGCGGGACGAAAATGGAATGGGATTGTTTGGAAGCATCTGCCCTCCGGGAAACAGCATCGTTACAGTATGGTACAATTATACCACGGCGATACGCATCCGTTTCCGTATCGATCATATGAATGATATGGCTTTGTTCGAAGCGAACATGAAAGGTCGTTCGAATAACGGTTGCCGGGTCTAAGTTGACCTGTGATTGGAGGAGCGATGAAGATAAGGTTTCTTGCCAGTGTTCGAGAAACACTCGGTCTCCGAGGCGGCGCATCTTGTTTTTCCCGACAGTTGTGGTTCATACAAATGGAGGGCAAGCGCACCGATTTTTAATATTTCGAAAACGACAGTTTTTGCGTTGCTTGGAAGCGAGGAGGACGGAGATATATGATCGGACAAATCGGGACATTTGTACAGCACCAAGTTCTCGGAATGCGATGGTTGAATGAATTGGTCGGAAACGGACTGCAGCGAGTCGGCATCGATACGGCGAGCCGTTGGGGCGGAAGTCTGCAGTTTTTTGTTTACGATGTGATCAAAATCGTGATTCTTCTCTGCTCCTTGATTTTTATCATTTCGTATATTCAGAGTTATTTTCCTCCGGAGCGCAGCAAAAAGATTCTGGGAAAATTCCGAGGAATCGGGGCAAATCTGATCGCCGCGTTGCTCGGCACGGTCACCCCGTTTTGCTCATGCTCCTCGATTCCTCTCTTCATCGGATTCAGCTCGGCGGGGCTTCCGCTCGGTGTGACGTTCAGCTTCCTGATCTCTTCACCGATGGTGGATCTTGGGAGCCTGGTTTTGCTGATCAGTATTTTCGGTCTCAAAATCGGCGTTGCTTATGTGTTGCTGGGGTTGGTGATTGCCGTGATCGGAGGCGGTTTGATCGAACGGCTGGGCATGGAAGACCAGATCGAAGATTACATCCGCAATGCGTCGAAAGGATTGGAGCTTCCGGAGATGCGGATGACCAAGAGGGATCGGATTCGTTTTGCTCGCGACCAGATGAAGGATACCTTTGTTCGGGTGTTTCCTTACATTCTGATCGGAGTCGGGATCGGAGCGACGATTCACAACTGGATTCCCGAGACCTGGATCGAGAGCATTCTCGGTGGGAACAATCCATTCGGCGTCTTGCTGGCGACTTTGGTCGGCATCCCGATGTACGCGGATATTTTTGGGACCATCCCGATCGCGGAGGCACTGCTTTCAAAGGGGGCTTTGCTCGGTACGGTGCTGTCCTTTATGATGGCGGTGACGACCTTGAGTTTGCCGTCGATCATCTTGCTGCGCAAGGCGGTCAGACCGAAGTTGCTCAGCGTATTCGTCGGAATCTCGACCGTAGGGATCGTCATCGTCGGTTACTTGTTTAATCTGTTTCACCATTTTTTGCTTTAGGAGGATTTTATGTTGTTTGGAAAGAAAACGGCTTGCTGCGAATCCAAATCCAACGAGACGGCTTCGGTCCGGGACCGCGGGATCTATGTGCTCGGTTCGGGGTGTAAGAAGTGCAATGACTTGGAACAGCATGTCCAAGAAGCGCTCAAAAAAATGGGACTGGAGGAACCCGTCTACCATGTCAAGGATTTTGCAGTAATAGCGAGCTTGGGGGTGATGACCACTCCGGCGCTCGTGATCGATCGCAAGGTCGTGAGTTATGGAAAGATTCTTTCCGTCGAGGAGTGCAAGGAGTTCATTCGGAACGCGCGCGGGTGAGCGGATGGATTCTCCGATAGAAAAGTTCGAACTTCCTGTGGTACAATAGCGAAAACAACAGGTTTCGCGATGCGAATCAAAAGGGAAGCGGGTGAGATGCCTGCGCGGTCCCGCCGCTGTAATGGTGTAGTCGCTTAAATCCACTGGGGTACCGGGAAGGAAAGCGATGTCATTGCCAAAGCCAGAAGACCTGCCTGATGTTGCACGAGCTTTACGAGCGATGAAGCGAAGGCGGGTCTTTTTGATGTCCGCATTCGCGGACTTTTTTGTTGTTGAGGAGTAAGGTCGAATGGGAAAGAAACGAATTCCGCGTATCATCGTGACGGGAACGAACAGCGGATCCGGCAAGACGACGGTGAGTCTTGCGGTTTTGTCCGCATTGTCACGTCGCGGCCTCCGGGTTCAACCGTTTAAGGTCGGTCCGGACTACATCGATCATAAATTTCACGGCGCGGTTGCCGGACGCGAGTCGCGTAATCTTGACAGCTGGATGTGCGGGGATGCAGAGGTAAGGCGCCTGTTCGAGCACCATGCGCAGGGGGTCGATCTCGCGTTGATTGAAGGCGTGATGGGGCTTTACGACGGTTACGGCGGCACGGAGCTGACCGGAAGCACGCATGACATCGCGGAGATCGTCGGCGCGCCCGTGATCCTCGTCATCCAGGCACGCGGAATGTCTTTGAGCGCTTGCGCGATGATCGAGGGATATCGGAGCTTCGGCGGATACGATCGCGTCGGCGTGATATTCAACGGAGTCGTAGGAGACGCGTCGTACCAAATGCTCCGCCAAAATGTGCGTAGGCATCTCGGGGATGCGGTCGTGCCGCTCGGCTATCTCCCGCGAAACCCGCAGTTTGCGCTACCCGAGCGACATCTGGGGCTGCATGTCGTCGGTCACGATGAGCAAGAACGGGAGCGTTTTCGATCGATCATGGATCGATTGGGAGATCAGGCGGAGCAGAGCATCGATCTGGATGCGTTGATGCGTTATGCCGAGGAACTCCGACCGGCGCGTTCCGTCGTGAGTGCACCGCAGGTCTCTACGGAGCGAACGGGCGGTCCCGTACGACTCGGTGTGGCATATGACGATGCCTTTCATTTTTATTATCCGGACAACTTCGACCGGCTGAGGGAAGAGGGGGCAGAGCTCGTGTTCTTTCGCCCGCTGGAAGATGCGGCGCTGCCGGAGATCGATGGGATTTACATCGGAGGCGGTTATCCGGAGCTGTATGCGGAAGCGCTGGAATCAAACGGGTCGATGCGTGCGTCGATTCGAGCCGCTGCGGCGGAGGGCATGCCGATCTATGCGGAATGCGGCGGACTGATGTACCTGTCGAAGTCGATTCGCCCGCTGGAAGGGCGGGACTATGCGATGTGCGGCGTGCTCGATCTCGAGACGCGTATGACGAAAAAGCTCGCGCGTTTCGGCTATGAGGAGGCGACGCTTCGGGCGGACACCGTGCTTGGCCCGGCGGGGACTGCGTTCCGAGGGCATGAGTTCCACTATTCGGAAATCGCGGGGGGCGATGCCCAACCGACCTATTATGATGTGCGCAAATCTCGTCGCGCGAACGACGGCGAGGGTGCGGAATGGACGATGCGCTCTTGGACGGAAGGGTATGGAATCGGGGATCAGATCCTCGCTTCCTATCTTCACATTCACTTTGGAACCAACCGAAATTTGGCAGCACATTTTGTAAATCGCTGCCGCAGATGGAGAGGACGATGAACTACATACAAGACCCAATGGAAATCGAGAGAGGAAGCTTCCGGATCATCGCGACGGAGATCGTGGAATCCGGTCGCGCTTTTCCACGACCGGACGTGCGCTTCAATGCGCTGATCGAGTCGATCATCACGAGGGCGATTCACACGAGTGCGGACTTCGATTATCTCGACAATTTGAAGATCGACATCGCATTTTTGGAGCGGGTGCAAGCTGTGCTCGACGCCGGAACACCGGTCACCATCTACACGGACACCAATATGGCGCTGTCGGGCATCAACAAAAAGGCGCTGCAGCAAGTGGGATGGCGCGTGCACTGTTATGTCGCGGATCCCGAGGTGGCGGCACTCGCCAAGGAACAGCAGATGACGCGTTCGATGGCTGCGGTCGACAAGGCGCTCTCGGAGCCGGGGGCGAAACTGTTCGTCTTCGGCAATGCGCCGACGGCGATCTTCCGCTTGCTCGAAAAAATGACGGC
>JAUMWO010000035.1:0-8851 GCA_030529605.1 Bacillota bacterium
AAATTGGTCCTCTGGAAGGATTCCCCTGCCCACGACTCCGATGCGGAGCGCATCTGCAACAAGCTCGGCATCGAATATCTCGAGATCGATCGCCAAGAAGAATTCCGCAACGAGATCGTCCGGTACTTTATCGAAACCTATGAGAAGGGAGAGACACCGAATCCTTGTGTCCGATGCAACCGCCGCATCAAATTTGCCTCCCTCCTTGAGATCGCCGATCAGATCGGCGCGTACTATGTCGCGACCGGACACTATGCCGATGTACGTCGGAATGAAACGACCGGGCGCTACGAGCTTCACCGCTCCCCTTCCATGAAGGATCAGACCTACGCGCTCGCACAGCTGACACAAGATCAGCTCGCACGCATTCGGATGCCTCTCTCCGGACTCCGATCCAAGGACGAAACCCGCCGCATCGCAGCGACGATCGACGCGGACATCTCGTCGAAAAGCGATTCGCAGGAGATTTGCTTTATCCCAAATGACGATTATTTGGACTTTTTGAAACGACATGGACATGGTAGCGTCCCCGGAGAGATCGTCTATGAAGGCGCTTCCGTGGCGTCGCACCCCGGGATCGAATCCTTCACGATCGGTCAGCGCAAGGGACTCGGCATCACATTCGGCAAGCCGGTCTATGTCGTCGACATCGACGCGGACAACCGACGCGTCACACTCGGATCCAACGAAGATCTGATAAGCAAGCAGCTCCTCGCCGAACAAGCGAACTTCATCGCGATCGCAGACATCCCCGCCTCCGGCTCGATCGAATGCTTCGCCAAGATCCGCTACTCCGCGACGCCGGCAAAGTGCAGGCTGCGCTATGCGACGCCAGACATGGCGGAGGCGCCTGCCGCAAGCAGCACCGGAACGCCACGGCTGCTCGTCGAGTTCGACACCCCGCAACGCGCCGTCACCCCAGGACAGGTCATCGTCTTTTACACGACCCCCGACCTCGCCTGCACGTTGCAGCCGGAGGATGCGCCACGCGCAACCTCCGTGCTCGGAAGCGCCATCATCGCGAACCGCAACGCACAGCGCGAACTCCGGTCGCGGCAGCGGGTACGCACCGGCGGGGCGAATACGACGGTGCGTGACAAATTACCTCCAATATTCTCTTCCAATATGATATAATTTCGTAGAATCGCAACGGAGGTGTTATGAAAACGTTCAAAACCAGTACATTTCGTGTTTTGTTCAACCTGCTTCAGGGCGTGATGACAGGAGCTTTGGTCGGTCTCGTCGTTGGTTATTTTACCGATGTACCGATCGGGATCGCCGCAGGCATTGTGATGTTTTTCCTCTTCCTCTGGCTTGTCGTTTTGGGCGGTCGGATCCGGATCACGGTCGACGGAGATCGGATGACGGTCAAGCAGGGACGCAAGGAGCGTGTATTCGACCTTAGTCGTTGCAGCATCGTCGCAAAAACTCGCCACAGCCATGGAGACTCCGAATGCGATCTCCAAATCACGGATGATTCGGGGCATACCGAAGACATCGACTGCCAATTGCTCGGCGTATGGCAATTTGAGCAATTATTGGAAGCGATCGGCGTCACGGGAGAACATGCACCCGTCACCAAATTACAAACCAAACGATAACGGAGGTATCCAATGCAGGCAATTACCGACATGTGGAATCGACTCGACCCGACGATGAAGACCATTCTTCCTTTCATCGCGATCGGCCTGATCGTCTACATCATCTTCATCGTCCTTTACATGAAGAAGCAAAAGAACCACATCGCTAAATTTAAAGCCGAGAATCCGGACTATGCTACGGTTCTTCTCAAAACCAAAGGCATCGCCGCTTCGCTCAGCGTGCATTCCGTCAATGGGCAGGCTCCTCTGCTCTTCAACCAAGGAATGACGGTCGGTTTCGTCGTGAAACCCGGCACTCATGTCGTCGAATCCACGTATTCCACGACCCGTCCCGGTGTGATGCACAAAACCGTGACCAAGACCTACGGTCCATCGAAACAGGAAATCACCGTAGAAGCCGGTAAAACCTACCACTACCTCTTCGATCCGAAGCAGGAAATGTATGAGTTTACCGAGCAGATGCCGGAGTAGGCATGCCGATCGTCATCGCTTGTGACGGCGCCTGTTCGGGGAATGGGAAAGATCAATCCCCCGGAGGTTGGGGTGCCGTCCTTCGTTATGGAGAACATGAAAAAGAGCTCTGTGGCGGATCCCCCACGACGACCAACAATATCATGGAGCTCACGGCTTGCATCGAAGCGCTCTCATGCATAAAAAAACACGACATGCCGGTCATCCTTTACTGCGACTCCGCCTATGTCGTGAATTGTTTCGAACAGAAATGGTATCTCAACTGGGAAAAAAACGGGTGGAAAAACTCCAAGAAACAACCCGTCGAAAACCGCGAACTCTGGGAGCGCCTGCTGTCCCTCGTTCGCAGCTTTCGCATTCCACCGAAATTCGTCAAAATCAAAGGGCATCTCGACCTCTCGAACGAAGCGGAAATCGAATCGTGGTATCACAAGCTGGTCGGAACCGGAACCGGCAAACGCGCGATTTCACTCGAAGAATACCGCATCGCTCTCTCGCTCAATCACCGAGCGGATGCGCTGGCCAACCGAGGTATGGAACCGTTTAAATCGAACCTTCCAGCGAAATGAGGAATTCCGCGTAGCGGAGGTCCTCCATCGTCGTAATCTTGATATTTTGCTTCTCTCCCGGAACCAGCCGTAGGCTCTCTGCCGGAAGAAGCGAAGAATCGTCCGTGATCTGCATCTCATGCCGATCGCGGACTTTTTTGTTCTCGCGGGATTCCGCACGGGCTTCCGCGTCGGCTTTCGCGTAGGCTTCTTCGATCAAGCTGCGAGCAAAGATCTGTGGGGTCTGGACCGCCACCATCTCGCTTCGATCGAGATGCGCCTTCATACGCCCGTCCGTCCCGACCGCCTTGATCGTATCGGTGATCGGCAGAAACGGGATCGCTGCGCCTTGCTCACGAGCGACATCGAGCAGGCGAGCAAAGAGTGTTTCGCTCACAAAGGGACGCACCCCGTCGTGGATGGCCACCAGATCCTCCGCTTGCGCCGGAAAACGCTCCCTCAGATAGCGAAGTCCGTTTCGCACGCTTTCGGTCCGACTCTCCCCTCCCGCCACATAATGGATCTCCGCGGAACGAAGACCCAAGCGGTCTTTTTTTGTCGCAATCGGCGGCGGCATGTCATCCGCCGGGACGATGCACACGATGAGATCGACTGCCGCAAAGGAAGCGAGACGCATCAGAGTGCGATCGAGGATTGTCTGCCCGCCGAGCATCCGATACTGCTTCCTTTGCCCTTCCGACACAGCCTGCATTCGAGTTCCCGCCCCGGCAGCCGGCACCAATACAAAAATCATAGCTCTTCCTTTCACAATCTTCTCTACGTAAAGAAGCGGAGCAATTCACCGATGTGCCGCAGTCCGACCACGGAGAACCCATCCGGCTTTTGAAGTCCTTCCAAATTTCCATGCGGGACGATCGCTTTTGTAAACCCCATCCGCGCCGCTTCGTTGATCCGTTGCTGGACATGGCTGACCGCGCGGATTTCGCCCGTCAACCCGACCTCGCCGAGAATGACCATCTCGGAAGGAACCACAAAATTCTTGTAGCTCGAAGCGATTGCCATCACAACCGCCAAATCGAGCGAGGGCTCCTCCAATTCGACGCCCCCGACGACATTGAGATAGACGTCATGCTGGTACAGCATCAACCCGCCCCTCTTTTCGAGAACGGCGATCAGGAGCACCAGTTTGTTAAAATCGATGCCCATCGCCATCCGGCGCGGATTGTTGAAATTGCTGGCACTCACGAGGCATTGAAGCTCGACGAGTACAGTCCTGCTGCCCTCGAGCGCCGGAAGAATCACCGAGCCCGCTTCGTTCTTGGAACCACCCGCCAAAAAGAGCTTGGACGGGTTGTCAACATCGATCAAACCGCGGTTGGTCATCTCGAAGACGCCGATTTCATTGGTCGAACCGAAACGGTTTTTCACGGCGCGGAGAACACGGAACAGCTTTTGACCGTCCCCTTCAAAATACAACACCGTATCGACCATATGCTCCAAGATTTTCGGTCCGGCGATCGTCCCGGATTTCGTCACATGCCCGACGAGAAAGGTCGAGATTCCCTTTGACTTGGCAATCTCCATAAATTGCGCGGTCGCTTCGCGCACCTGAGTGACCGAGCCGGGAGCCGACGCGACATCGGCACTGGATACCGTCTGAATCGAGTCGACGATCAGGATCTCCGGGCGCAAAGCTTCCACATGCGCTCGAATCGCGTCCAGATTGCCCTCCGAGACAATGTAGAGCTGATCCGAGTCGACGGAAAGCCGCTCTGCTCGCAGCTTCGTTTGTTTGACCGACTCCTCGCCGGAAACATAGAGAAGCTTGTGTCCCCCCTTTGCCAGATGGTCGGCAGCCTGTAGGAGCAATGTGGACTTTCCGATCCCGGGATCGCCGCCGACCAGCACGAGCGAACCGCGCACCAGTCCTCCGCCGAGGACGATGTCGAGCTCGGAGATGCCGGTCCGAATTCTCTCCTCGTCCCCCGCCTTCACATCGCGGAGCAAAACCGGCTGCGAGACGATCGAAATCGCGCGCGATGCCGCAGTCGATTTCTGCGTGACCTCCTCGATCAAACTGTTCCACTCACCACAGTCATTGCAGCGCCCTTGCCATTTGGTGTAAGCGGAGCCGCAGCTCTGACAGACATATTGTATTGTCGATTTTTTCGCCATTTACTTTCCTTCCGTCGTGAAATGTAAGGAGGAAAAGGCTTCTTCCAAGGTCGGATACACATTTTCATGCCCGATCTGATGAAAGAATCCAAATTTCTCAAGTGTCGCTCGCGTGGACGCCTGCAGTTCACAGACGAGCAATCGCATCTCGTATTTCTCGATGAGCGTCAACAAACGGGTCAGAGAATAGTAACCGGACGCGTCGATGACCGGAACCTCCGTCATCTTGAGAATCAGCACCTTCGGTGCCTTTTCGATCATTTTGATCTTGTCCAGGAAAATCGATGCCGCACCGAAGAAGAACGGTCCCTTGATCTCGTAAATATCGACTTCATCGCCGACGCCGATCGCTTCCGGATCGATCCGAAAACCGATCGACTCAGGCTCTTTTTCCCCACCGGTGCGCAGATCGCTCCCCCGCATATAATGAAACCCGGTCATTTCCGCCATGCGTTTCATGAACAGGAACATCGACAGGATCACACCGACTTCGAGCGCCATGATGACGTCAAAGAAGAGAGCGAGCACAAAAGTCAAAAGGAACACCGCAGCATCCGATTTGGGAGCCTTGGGGAGCTGCGAAAAGGAGCTCCATGACGTCATATTGTAGGACACCATCACGAGAACCGCTGCGAGTGCAGGCATCGGAACATACGCGAGCAGAGGTGTGAGCAGCGTGAAAAACACAAAGATAAAGAGCGCCGAACAAATCCCGGCGATCGGAGTCCGCGCTCCTGCCTTGATGCTGGCGGCGGTTCGGGCAATCGCTCCGGTGAGCGGGATTCCCCCGAACATCGCGGTCAAAGAATTCGCCGCTCCGAGGGCGATCAGTTCCGTATTCGAGCGGTGATTGCCGTTGATCATTCCATCGGAGACGACCGCGGAAAGCAAGGATTCGATCGCGATCAGCATCGCCATCGCAAATGCCGGGCCGATGAGCTCCCCGATGTGACTCCACGAAAGCTCCGGCACGATCGGTGCAGGAATCTCCGGTTTCAACATGCCAAATGTGCTGCCGATGGTATCGACATCGAGCTTCGCAAAGAAGACGACCGCCGTCGCCACCGCAATCGCCACAAGCGTCCCGGGAATCTTCGGCAGGAATCGACCGAGGGCGATCATGACCACAAGCGTCAGTCCCGCAACGAGCACGGCAGGCAGATGCGTATTGCCGAGATGCGAGAGATAATAGCCCCATTTGGGCAAAAAGTCGCTCGGAATGTTCGCCAGGCGAAGTCCAAGCAACGAGTCGATCTGTGTCGAAAAAATCAGTGCCGCAACGGCATTGGTATATCCTGTCGTAACCGGAAACGGGATGTATCGGATCAAGTCGCCCATCCGAAACAACCCCATGAGCATCAAAATGACACCGGCCAAAAACATACAGGTCAGGACGCCCGCCAAACCGTAATTTGCGGCGAGTCCGACGACGATGACGACGAAGGCGCCGGACGGTCCGGCGATTTGAACGCGCGATCCGCCGAACGCCGAGACGATGAAACCGCCGACAAAAGCGGTGATCAAGCCCTGCTCCGGCGTCATACCGGAAGCGATGGAGAGCGCGATCGAAAGCGGAATGCCGATGACGGCGACCACCAGTCCCGCCATCGCATCGCGCCAAAAGTCATGCATGCGATATCCACGCAGGCTGGTCCACAGTTTGGGCAAGAAGACATGCTGACGCATCAGGATTGCCACCTCCAATTCCGAGCAAAATCACGAAATTCTTCCTCGAGCGGAGAAAGAACACGGCTGTTGCTGCAGACGAGACTGAAGCATCGGCGGAGATCGAGATCGACGACATGACGTGTCTGTAGTAGCCCGTCTTCGATGTCCCGCTTCACAGCGACTTCAGAGACAAAACTGATTCCCAGATCCAGACAAACCATCTTTTTGATCGCTTCCAAGCTGTCACTGATCGTGACCGAACGAAAGACCGAGAGATCAAACCCCGCCTTTTTAAGCGCTCCTTCAATCGAATGACGCGTTCCGGAACCTTCCTCACGCATCACGATGTCCTGCCCCGCGAGGTCGGCAAGCTTCAGATCCCTCTGCGGCAAGACCTTCCGGGCAGAGGCGATCAGGACAAGCCGATCTTCGTACAGATCGGTGTAGGATACAAAGTCGGAAGGATACTTCGCTCCAATCAGTCCGAAATTGATCTTTCCTGCATGGATCTCATCGATCACCTCACGGGAATCTTTATGCCGAATCGAGAAGACCACATCCGGATACTTTGAGCGGAAATCGCGGATTAAGTAAGGAAGCAGATACTGTTCCGGAATGCTGCTGGCACAAATTTCAACCATCCCTTCGATGCTCTTTTTGTGGTCATGGAGCGCAACCAAAGAGCGCTGACAAAGATTCAAGATCTCGGTTGCATAAGAGTAGAAAATTTCCCCGCTCTCGGTCAATGTCATACGGCGCCTGGAGCGGTCGATCAAGACAACACCGAGCTCTTGTTCCAATTTTTGGATATTGCTTGTTACTGCCGATTGGGATAAATATAACGCGTCGGCTGCCTTCGAAAAGTTCTTATGCCGCACCACGGCGACAAAGATCTCGATTTGTTTGATCTCCATACCTATCTCCCGCTGCGCATCGCATCGATCTGCCGGTATAAGCGATCGACCGCATAGACGATATCCTCAAGTTCCAGAAAATACCCGAAACCGAAACGGATCGTGCCGCGCCCGGAGGTCCCCAGAGTACGATGTGCACACGGCGCGCAATGCATCCCGCTCCGTGTTTGAATGCCATGATCCCGCGCCAAACAGTGCGCAAGCGTTCCGAGATCCACTCCCTCCACATCAAGCGAAACGACCGAAGTCCTTCCGTCCAAATTCTGTCTGCCGATGATGCGCACACCGGATATTTCGCGTACACGGTCCATAAACTCTCCGGTCAGATCCCGCTCTTTTCGTCGGATTTCCGAAATTCCGATATGTTCGATCCATCCGAGAGACTCATGCAACCCGTAGATCGCCGGAATATTTGGAGTCCCCGCCTCGAACTTGTCCGGCATAAAACTCGGATGTCGAATCTCTTCCGACAAGCTCCCCGTGCCGCCTTCGACGAGCGGTCGAACGGTCTTGGTCAATTCTTCGGACAACAGCAGTCCCCCAATTCCTTGTGGAGCCAACAAACCTTTATGGCCTGTAAAGCCGATCGCATCCGCTTGAAAGCGTTCAAAATTGACTTCGATTGAGCCGGCAGTCTGTGCGGCATCGATCACGAAATAAATCCCATGCTTGCGGCAGACCGAACCGATCGCTTCGACGTCATTCACCGTGCCGGATACATTCGATGCATGCGTACAGATCAGCGCTTTGGTCTCCGGTCGAATCCGGGATTCGATCGCTTTGACATCGATCGCCCCGCTTCCGTCCGTAAGACTCGGCACACGCTCGTACACCACACCGGATTGCTCCAGACAAAACAACGGGCGCATCACCGCATTATGTTCAACCGAACTGACGAGCACATGATCGCCGGGAACAAAGAGCCCTTTGATTACGATGTTTAAGCTTTCCGTGACATTTTTCGTAAAGACGACATGTTCCGGGCGCCGGAAGGAGAATAATTTTGCGACACGCTCTCGCGTCTCGTAGACGACGCGATCCGCGTCGTACATAAAATCAAAACCGCTGCGACCGACATTGGTACCCTGATTGGTCAAATAATCAAAAACTCGCTCCGCAACCCCCGGCGCCTTCGGAAACGAAGTCGCACCGCTATCCATATACACTCTTCTCATAATTTTAATTATACACGATTTCGTTTCGGCAACACAGAGTCTAAGGTCGTTCGAAAAGACCCATAATTGGATTCCGTAATAACTCGAGTATCAAATATTTGAATTTCATATTTTACGAAAAAACAATGATTTGGTACAGTAGTCCACGGTGACTATCACAGAAAGGAGCTCGAATGAAAGGAAAACTCGGAATTCTGTTAACCGGCGCAGTCGTCGGTCTCGCAGCACTCATCTTGGTTGCCTTCGGCAACCCGGCAAACATGGGATTTTGCATCGCATGTTTCTTACGTGACATATCAGGAGCTCTCGGCCTGCATCGAGCGGAAGTGGTCCAGTAC
>JAUMWO010000035.1:8861-11665 GCA_030529605.1 Bacillota bacterium
GGGAATTTTCCCCGCGCGGAGGTTCTTCCCCTTTTACGCGCTTCGTACTTTCGGCCTTCGTTATGGTTGGCGCATTGATGTTCCTCGGCTGTCCGCTCCGTCTCGTCCTTCGTCTTGCAGGGGGCGATCTGAACGCCATTCTCGGCTTGGTCGGCTTTGTCGCCGGCATCGGAGCAGGAATCTTCTTCCTAAACAAAGGGTTCAATCTCAAAAAATCCTATAAACTCGGAAAATTGGAAGGAAGTCTCTTCCCGATCACGATGATCGGCCTATTTGCGCTCCTGGTCGCAGCTCCTTCCTTCCTCTTCTTCAGTCAAAAAGGGCCGGGAGCTGCAGTCGCTCCGCTCCTTCTTTCCCTGGGCATCGGTCTGGTTGTCGGTGCTCTTGCTCAACGCACTCGCCTCTGCACCGTGGGAGGGATACGCGATATGCTTTTATTCAAAGACAGCCATCTGCTCATCGGCTTTATCGCGATCTTTGCGGTAACTTTGGTCGGAAATTTGGTCCTTAACAAATTCAATCTCGGCTTCGAAGGCCAACCGATCGCGCATGCTGACGGTCTTTGGAACTTCCTCGGAATGTCTCTCGTCGGGTGGGCAAGTGTACTCCTCGGAGGTTGTCCGCTGCGTCAGCTCATTCTTGCCGGGGAAGGAAATACGGATTCCGCCGTTTCCGTGATGGGGCTAATCGTAGGCGCCGCATTTGCACACAACTTCGCACTGGCTTCCAGTCCGGCGGGTCCGACGCCGAACGGACAGATCGCCGTCATTGTCGGACTGGTGGTGACCTTGATTATCTCATGGAGAAATTCCGAATTTCTCACGAAAGCATAAGGAGGATCTATGAAAACGATCGATACGAGCGGCATGAGTTGCCCACAACCGGTATTGATGACCAAAAAGGCGCTCGAGCAACACAAAGAAGGCGTCGAAGTGCTCGTCGATAACAACACGGCAAAGGCCAATGTAACCCGTTTTCTCAACAATGCCGGTTACAAAGTCATCGAGACGAAACAAGGGGAGTTGACTTCTCTGAAAGCTCAAAAATAGGAGCCCCTGTGCGCGAATTTCAAGTACTTTTTTTCACTCACACCGGGGCGATTCGATTCGAGCGGAAAGTTCGGGGCAACGTTCATTTCTGTTCTCTCATGCCGGTTCCCCGGGCACTTAGCTCCAATTGCAGCGTGAGTGCCAATGTTCTCGATTCCACCGGTCTGGACGACTTCATCGACGATCAAATCGAGAAGGTTTTCGAGAAAATCGGCGATCGATTCCACCTGCTCTATGAATGCAAAGAATAAGACCAAAAACGCCGTGCGATTGACCTCGCACGGCGTTTTCTTCGATAGCAGACTTGCAATCACAGACTTACCATCTTTGAAATTAGAGGGTCTTCTCACGATATGCAAAATAGTAGAATCCGGCGACGAACACCAAACCGCCGATCATGTTTCCGAGCGTCACCGGGAGCAAATTGCCCAACAGAAAGGAGCTCCAACTCAGTTGGCTGAGGGCCTCAGCGGAAAGCCCGGACGCAGCGGCAAACAGAGCATTTCCTTTGGCGAAAATCCCTGCAGGAACATAGTAAAAATTCGCGATCGAATGCTCAAAACCGGAGGTGATAAAGAGCCAAATCGGCAGATAAGCCGCCAGTATTTTGCCGGGAAGCGACTTCGCCGAATACGCCATCCAGACGGCGCAACAGACGAGCCAGTTGCACAGAATCCCCAATGTGAGCGCCGCGCCAAAATCCAGCCCCGCTTTGTACGATGCGATCTTGATGGTCACTCCGCCGAGCTGGCCGGCACTGGAAGCAAAGAGCCCGGATGCATTCATCATCCAAGCGATCAAAATTCCGCCGATGGCGTTGCCGATAAAGACGATGATCCAGTTGCGGAGCATGCGCAAGGGACAAATCTTGCGATCCAACACGGCCGTCAGCATCAGCATGTTGCCGGTAAACAGCTCTCCGCCCGCACAGAGCACGAGCACGAGCCCGATCGGAAAGACGATTCCGGCGACGAGCTTCCCGAGACCATAGGTCGAGGGATCGGAGAACAAATTGTAGGCTGCCATATTGGATCCTTCGCTCGCAAAGGCGATAAAGGCTCCCGCGGCGATCGCCAAGATCATCAGCCGTCCCGCCGTATTCGTCGCTTTTTTGATGCCGACCTGCATCGTAATTTCCAAGGTTTCTTTCGGTGAGTACATGAATCCTCCGCAAAATTAGACTACGACAACCATCATAGCAGAGAACCCTCGCTTGCGCCACAATGATTTATGGCTCTTGCTCAATCCTCACCGAACCGACATCGGATTTAATATAAATTTGGACTTTTTTCTGTCTCACCTGCGTCTCTTCCAGAAGAGCGATGTCCGATTTCACCGAACCGAGATTGCTCCGGACAAAGGCTCCGGTCGATGCCGGCAGGGTCTGTGGGAGATGGAGAACGACCGCACCGGTCGTCGTCGCCATCCGAAGTTCTCCGGCATCGGACAGGGCGTCCAGATCTGCTCGAATCGCTCCGTTTAAAGTCTCGAGCATCAGCTGCTCGCTTCTGCCGCCGAACGAAATCGCGCCGTTGGTGGTGCGAGCTTTTGCCGATGTGTGATGACCTTTCACTTCGATCGCTCCATTCGTGTTGAGAATATGGAGGCTGTCGGAATGTCCCTCGACGACAGTCTTGCCCGAATCGCCCGAGATGACGATCTGTCCGGCGGAGAGGAGGATTTCCTTGTCGCCGTACGGATTGATGACGGTCAGCTTCTCGAGATGATCGTCCGGAAACTCGAAACGAATTGCTT
>JAUMWO010000036.1:0-5902 GCA_030529605.1 Bacillota bacterium
CAACTCTATTCCGTTATACGTATTTCGCAACACGTAGTATGTGTGTATACTATAGCACTATGACTTCAAGTGTGCAAGCATTTTATATTTTAGATGCTCCTGCGATAGCTTACTTCTTGTTCATAATCCGCTGCAAGCGATATAAATTCACAATAGAAATGATCATTAAGATGAAACCGGCGATTACCCACAAAAACGGAAATTTTTCGAGTGGTCTCAAACTGATTACAGTCGCTTCAAAGAAGCTTCCTCGCGATTGAGTAAGGCCTAAAATAATTAGGATTAAGGAGGCCACAGCCAGATATAAGAATGGCGTTCTTCTTTCTCTAAGAGACTTGTATCGACTTTCATCATCCGTGAAAATTGTAATTTTTTCATCTCCCTCGGATTCAATAATCATGATCTCTCGATTCATCATTCCTGGTGCGGTAGCAATGGCATTTGTACCCTTATTGAAAGGTCGGAATCGAGCACTCCCTATCACAAACTTTCCGATGTTGAATGGTGCAAAGAAAACCTTGAGATTCAGGTTTTGAACGAAGTTCATATAATCCTGTCTTTCTTTGTTGTTGATGTCCCCGACATACTGCACAGTATAATGTCGATTCGAATGACTCGATTCAGAAAACTTGTGCACAAGAGAACCACTTTCTTCAAGTTGCAAACCTTTTGAAGCCATCTCATTTAAAAATCGTTCTCTGTCTTCGATCGGATTCAAAAAGAACTTCACATACTTTTTCATCGTATACTACCTTCCTTTCGTATAATTTTATAGCCCTCATCCACAATCTTCTTCATTCGATCCAACTCTAGGTAGACCAATTCCTTCCCTGCTTGAGTTGTTACATAATCCTTACGCCTTGTCTCACTATCCTCACTTACGAGTTCAATCCATCCTTTTTTGCTTAGATTATTGATCGCTCCGTACAATGTCCCGGGGCCAAAAACAATTCTGCCTTCAGTTAATTCTTCAACCAGTTGGAGAACTCCATATCCATGGTTCTTTTCGAACATTGCCAGCAAGACTAAAAATGCCGTTTCGGTCAATGGAATTTGTCTTTTTAATCCTTCGATATCCAGCATGGTATCACCTCCTTTATTGAACCACCACCTGAAAGAATCATTGTATAAAATCTGTCTAATTATATCGCGACGCGTAGTAGTTGTCAAGTTAATACTTGCTTCTTGATTCAAACGGCTTATAAATACCACATAAGAAATAGTTTGCATTTGCCGTTTCTTCGTGCTACAATTGCTCTGTTATAGAAAGAGGAGGTGAGTCAATGGCAAATATCAAGTCCGCTAAGAAGAGAATCTCGGTCATCAACAAAAAGACGGCAAACAACAAGTCGAAGAAATCGGCGATTAAAACTGCTGAAAAGAGATTCCTGGCAGCTCTTGCGAACGGTGACATCGAAGAAGCGAAAAGCCGATTTGCATTCTTCGAAAAGCGTATGGCTAGACTGGGCACGACCGGTTTATTCCATAAGAACGCCGCTTCTAGAAAAATTTCAAGATTGAGACTGAAATTGAACGCTGCAAACAAGTAATTGATTGCTCCGTCCTAAATGAGACCGTGTCGATAATTGCTAGCAACTATGCTAGCTTTTTTCTTGCTTTAAAGCCGGCTCGCTTTCGCCTCCGCTATCCCGGACAATTTAAGCGCGAGCGACTGCAACAGCGCATCTTCACTCGCCAGGGTGGATTTCATATCGATGTCGGTCTGAGCGCATGCCTCAATCAGAGCCTGCAATTCTTCCAAAGGGTACCGCTTTGCCTTTTGCGATGCTTTCTTACGGATGAATGGCGTCATTTCGGTGTCGATGAGATCGACTTCTCCTCTCCCCTCCATCAATTTCAATTTGTAGATGTTCCGAATAAAATTCCCGATCATGGCAAGCAGTTTGAGTGCCGCCTCCCCTTCTTGCAGCATTTTCATCACGTATGGGAAGAAAGCCGGTGTCCCCAGGGCATCATACAATTCAAAAACTGACTGTTGCGATTGATTTCCGAAATAGCGTTCGACGTCTGCGACTTCAATTTCGCGTCTCAGTGATGCAAAGTAATCGAAAGCATACACGAGATCGTACATCGTCGTCTCGGAGCTGTCGACAAAGTATCCGGAACGCTCGAGAACTGCACGGATTACTTCCGTTCCCGCCGGGATCTTGCGCAGTTTGAGTTGTTTTTTTACCCAGTCGGTCATTTGAGGGCGTGTAAAGCGGTCTGCCTTGACCTCAACCGCCAGTTTTTTGATTTTTTTATAACTGTCCTGCGTTTTTAAAAATTCGGTTTCATGGATGATGATGCGGATAAAATCCGGTAGATTGGCCAGCGCACGATAAAATACGTCATCCTTGCACCAATAGAACAACTTCGTTTTGCGAATCAGAATAAGACGAAATTGCGCCATCATCGGTGGAATCCCCAGTTTGGCAACAAACTCGTCGACATCAAATGACGACTTGTACTCCGTAATGTTAAGATCTTCGAATTCAACCAGTTTTTTCGCAGCTTGAATCGTCGAATCGACCGAATATTCCTCTTCTCCGTGAATCCAACAGAGCGAGGGCAACTCCCCTTTTTGTACTATCCCGAACAATCCGATCATATCCATAGAACCATTATCTACTGCACTCTACATCAAGTCAAGCGAGCTTTTTCAAGGAAAATAGGTGTTGACCCGATGCGATCGAATACGGATTTCACCGAATCGAAATGTGGAAAAGACGGATTGGCTGCCTTCTCGTACCCACCGCATCGCCTCTTCGTCGGGCAGGAGGTACTTGTGGGAATGCGATACGACGGAATAGCGAACCGGCGCGGGATCCTTCGCATAAATTGACGGAGCCGGGGATGTCTTGGAACCATGATGCGCGACTTTTACGATCTCAATATCCGGTTCAAACTCGATTTGTTCGATGGATGAGGTACTGAGATCTCCCAAGAAATAGTAAAATTTTTCCTCGATGATGCATTTCGCTGCCAGGCTTTGATCGTTCTCGTCAGTCCCCCGGAAAACGAAGAGCTCGATTTCGACGTCACCAAATTGTAGTTTACAGTCGCGATCCACGACAACCAGTTCCGTGGAATGGGCGTCTAAGAGTTCTCGAAAGTCACCGCGTTTGTTGAGCACCTCAGCGGTTTGCGGGTGGACGAACAATCTACGAACCGGGAGTTTTCCTAGCAACTCGATCCCTCCGATGTGATCGGCATGCGCGTGGGAGAGAATCACAAAATCGAGGGAAGAAACTCGATTTCTCCGACAAAGGCGCGCCGCGTCGACCTTGCCGTCGCCTAGATCGATCATGCCTTTGGTTTTCCCTCCGCAGAGCAATGCCATATCACCATGACCGACATCGAAAAACACCCATTCATACCCATCCTTTTCGAAAAGAGGCATCATACAAAGCAAAATGAGCAGCAGACTCAAAATCTTTTTTTTGCGGTACAAAAGTCGAAAAACATACGCCAAGGACCAAATTGCAGAAGCCAAAACAAGCAACTCAAAGTCAAGATAGGGCAATGCAATGCTGTGAATCGGAAGAACATCGATCAACCGCGCAAGCACCCATTCGATGCCGCGAGACAGAAATGCCAGCGAGATACCGACCAACGGCATCCTACTCAGCACGAGAGCGGCGACGGTCGCAGACATGAGGACACCGACGAGAGGCAATGCAATCGCATTGGCAGCAAAAGCAAACAGATTGATCTCACCAAAGTAATAGTAGCTGATCGGCAATGTAAAGAATTGAAGCCGCAAAGGCATTTGAATCCAAGCTGTCCAAGTACGTCTCGGCGTTTTGCAAAGGAAGAGAACGATGCAATAGATCAGGTACGATAGCCAAAAGGTCGTCGACAAAATCGCCCTTGGTTGCAGCAGTAAAATCAGAATCGCAGAACATGAAATCCCGAGAAGCGGATCCTTTCGAACTCGCGCAAGCAAACAAAGCTCACCGTATAGAATCATAAAATACGCGCGCTGCGCCGAGTACGAGTCCTTGACGAGAAATAAGATCATGGACAGCGCGACAAAAAGGAAGAGAACGCGCACAAAACGAATGCGAATCAGAGCACAGAGTTTGGAAAGAACCCCGTAAATCATCGAAAAATGAAGTCCGGAAACCGCAAGAATATGCGCCAGACCAAGCGAACGCACTCTCCATATGGAATCCAAATCACTGACGCCGAGGATCACTGAACGCATGAAAGGCTGCTCATTCTTTAGGAGCCAGTTGCCGATCGCGTCCCTCCATCGATGACGCAAACAATTCCAAAATTCACCTCCTCCTACGGGTTCCAGATGGAGAGCACGAAAGCGGCCGTCGATCCCCTTGGCGAACAGGCCGAGATCTCGGTCTTCGCCTTGATTCTTGGGCGAAGTAAACTGACGCTGGCCGAGATTGATCGTGACAGCAACCCTGTGATATTTGAGCTCCTCAACATCGTCTTCGACATCATCCGAAAGATCGACGCGAATTCGTTGCCCGTTCAAGACGGAGCTTTCCGGGCGGACTCGGGCAATAAAATAAGGCTTGCCGGGATCCGTTTCCACGATGTCCACATACAATGTGGCAATTTGTTTCTCGATCCTCATATGCGAGGGATGCTGTGTACGATAGGCTATAATACGCTGAACATAGATATGACGCTGAATCAAGAAGCAAAGAATCAAAATCAAAATGAGGCCGAGAAGTAAATGTCTTCTCACGCCTCATGATTACACAATATCCATTTTTTGTCAATCCTAAGATGCCGTGCTGATATTTTCTTTCGTATTCTAAGAATCTTCGGAAAGAATCAGTTCTTCGGCACTCAGAACTTCCTTGCGCACGAATCGGAGATCCTTCTCGTTCAAATGTGTCGTGATCCGCTCAAGCGACAACGGGTTGTTGCAGTAGAGATACAGCAAATTTCCCTTTACTTCAAATTCGGCGAGAAACTCATCCTCCAAAAATAGGGAAAACCACATCGTCTCCTCTTCGAACACATCGTAACCCAGCTCGGTAAAGACCTCAACCGGATCTCTGAGAACGGCGTAGACGGCTTGGTAGAGCATCGTCTCGTCGGGGATATTGAAATGGACCGCACGCTGAAACTTTAAGATGTCGAGCATCGGATTGGGAGAATTCTCTAAAGTCGCCTTGAGCATCTCAGGACGAAGGCCGTCCAAGCGTCGTTCTTCGAGCAGATGCACTCCGCCGACCAATCGTCCGGAGAGCAGATCAGCCCCGGCGACTCGAATCGGATGCGTCGCCCCGGTAAGCAGGTCGCGAATCCCTTCCTCAACCGCCTCAAACACGCTGAGTTTGGAATCGCGAATCCACGCAAACATCTCGCGATCTTCGGCAGCGGGAGAGAAATGATCGATCAGTCCTTTTTCGAATAACATATAATCGAACAGACCGTCTCCGTCTTCTATCCCGGCGTTTTGCAACTCCGCCAACGCTTCGTCCAAAATCTTGCGGTGCTCCATTCCGGCCGCAAAGGCACACAGATCGTTGTATATCTCATCAATTCGATTGTCCATCGATTCCCTCTTTCAACCACGCATAGATATCGGCATATACCTCGGGGCGATTGATCTCGTTGAGCATTTCATGCCGTCCGCCCGGATATAGGAGCAGATCCGCCCGGTATCCTCCACGCAGGTACTTCTCACGCAGGGAGGAGACTTGCGTCCCCTTCTTGCCTCCAAGAGGATCCCGATCCCCCGACAGAAACAATAGCGGAAGTCCCTTGCTTCGAATCGGTAGTCGGTATTGGAGGATATGAAGCGCGCTGAACAAATCAAAATAGAACGACGCCGGATGAATCTGTCCGCACAGAGGATCCTGATTGTATTCGGCAACCTTCTGTTTGTCTCGGCTCAGCCAGCTGTTTGGAATAAAGCCCTCCT
>JAUMWO010000036.1:5912-11569 GCA_030529605.1 Bacillota bacterium
CGCTTTGTCAAAGGATGAAAACGCGAGATTGTGGAGCAACATCGAGGGAGATTTTGGACCATGCCGACGCACATGCATCGCGGCGACAAGTCGTCCGAAGAACAGCTGCATCCGGCCGAAAACCCCCGTGCCCGAGATGACCGCACCTTGAATCAGATTGGCATAATCGACCAAAAAGAGACGCGTAATAAATGACCCCATCGAATGCCCAAAGAGAAACAACGGCAAACTCAGATGCGCTGCACGCACTTTGTCCACCACTTCTTTGAGGTCCTCCATCATATTCAGAATTCCATTCTCACCGAGGTAACCGAGCGCTTCGGCTTCCGGACCATGGCCGCGTTGATTGATCCCAAACACGACAAATCCCCGCTCGGACAAAAAGGAAGCAAATTCATCGTATCGTTCGATCGTCTCGGCCATCCCATGCACCAAGACCAACGAAGCGATCGGTTCGATCTCCGGCTCCCAACAATAGCCTTTGAGAACGACACCATTTCGTTCGATTCGAAAGTCTTTTCTCATCATTCCTCCATAGTATCGCTTCATTATAACATATGTGTTAGAATGGTCGCGGAGGTCTCCATGATCAATTTTCAGTCTATCGCTGCATTCCTTCTATGCTACCTCATCGGGAGCATCCCCTTTTCTTACCTGATCCCCAAATTGCTCTCCCATGTCGACGTTCGCAAAAGCGGAAGCGGCAACACCGGAGCGACCAATGCATTTCGCACGGCCGGGATCAAATCCGGCATTCTCTCCCTTCTCGGAGACTTGCTCAAGGGCTGGATTCCGACCTATATCGGACTCCGAATCGGAGGATACGAATTGGCATGCATTTGCGGTATGGGAGCCATCCTCGGGCATTGCTACTCAATTTTTATGAAGGGGAAAGGCGGAAAAGGCGTCGCGACAGGCGCCGGTTATATCCTGGCGACCCATCCGCTGATTCTATTGATATTGCTTGGATTTCAAGCGGTGATCTTTCTCGGCACCGGCTACATGTCGTTGGCGTCGATTCTCTCCGCCCTGCTTTATCCGGTACTCCTATACTGGATGAAGGCCCCGATCGTCGTAGTCGGTTTCGGCGTCTTTTTTGCCCTGTTTCTGACCTATCGTCACCGTGCAAACATCGGTCGATTGTTCAACGGAACCGAATCCAATTGGAAAAAGAAGAAAAAATAAATTAAGACAGAATGCGTTTCGGTAAGGAGATCGTCACGCTCGTGCCGACATCGAGTGTCGATTCTACGGAAATGGTTCCCCGGTGCAGTTTGACGATCTGTTGTGCGATCGCCAGCCCCAGACCGGTGCCTCCCGTCGATCTGGCGCGCGCCTCATCCACGCGGTAGAAACGGTCAAAAATAAATGGGATTTCGGATTCCGGAATCCCGATGCCATTGTCGACGACTTCGATCAAAATCCGGTCTCGATTCTCCTCGAGGTGAATGGTCACCGCCCCCCCATCCGGGGTGTATTTGATTGCGTTCCCGACGATGTTGATCAGACATTGTTGCATCTTTTCTTGATCCATCGGAATCTGCACCTTGCTTTTTGTTTGAATGCTCAGCGCGATCTGCTTGGACTCTGCAATCGGACGAAGCCGATTGACGACCCACTCGATCAGGTAGTTGACATAAGTGGTCGCATAGTTGATTTCGAGGTCTTCCTTCTCCATGCGTACCAACTGGAGCAGGCTGTCGATGATATTGTTGAGGCGGTCGACCTCCATATTGATGTCTTTTAGGAAATCCTTGTAGATATGCTCTTCCCAATGTTCCCCCTCCAAGAGGGTATCCGTTACGATCTTCATCGAGGTCATCGGGGTGCGCAGTTCGTGTGAAACGTTGGAAACAAAGGCACGTCGCTTCTCTTCCACCAGATTGAGCCGCGATGCCATGAGATTGAAGGCGGAAGCAAGCTCCCCGATCTCGTCGTTGCGACGAACACGGACTTTGATGTCATAGTTTCCGAGCGCAATGTTGTTGATGTGTTCGATCAATTCGTCGATCGGATCGATCAGGATGTCCGAAAAAAGGTAGCCGATGACCAGGGAAATCAGGACACCGAAGAGACAGGTGATCATAATGTTTTCGACCACCTTCGTCACCTCGTCGAAGATCGTGAGGGAATAGCGTGATGTAAACAGAACGCCTTTGAGATCTCCACGATCGTACATCGGCTGCGCGGAGTACAGCACATAACCCATACCATGGCGATAGAGCTGGCTCTTCCCCTCTCCTTGCATTGCGGAATCGATCTCCGGAAGGGACAACTGCTTGCCGACATACTGATCTCCCGTATCGACGACGACCTGATGCTGAGGATCGAGCAGGAGCACACGAAACTCATTGCGCGAAAAACGGTTCACCAGATCCGTGACAAATCGTTGCGTCGACTCATTGGTCAAATTGGACCAATAAGGCACGATCGAATCGATGAACCGTGTATCCTCTTCCCAAGCAGCATTCTTGTATTGTGTGCTCTTCGTCTGCATCAGATAGTCTCTGGATACAAAGACGATGACGAGCATAACAAAGAAGATTAAAATCAAATAGGTGGAAACAAGTTTCCACCTAATGCTGTAAATTGGACTAATGCTTTTTATTCTTGTAGAAATAGCCAACACCCCATTTGGTTTGAATGTAGTCCGGCTGTGAAGAATTCAACTCAATCTTCTCACGCAGTCTTCGGATGTGAACGTCGACCGTTCGGACGTCCCCGAAGTACTCGTAACCCCAGATCGTCTCCAAAAGCTCTTCCCGCGAGTAGATCCGATCTTCGTTTAACAGGAGCAGGAGCAGGAGATCAAATTCTTTGGCCGTCAAGCTGACCGTTTTGTTATTGATTGTCACCTTACGACCGAGGGTATTGATGTTGAAATCGCCGATTCTCATAATATTGGAGACACTGTTGTTCTCCGGCACCTGAGTCCGGCGGAAAATCGCCTTGATTCGAGCTTTCAGCTCCAGCATATTGAACGGCTTTGTAACATAGTCGTCCGCACCGTACTCGAGACCGAGAACCTTGCTCGAGTCATCGTCCTTCGCCGTCAATAAGATGATCGGAATCGAGGATTTCTCACGAACCTGTCGGCAGACTTCCAGGCCGGACAAACCAGGCAACATCAGGTCTAGAATGACCGCATCGTAATGGTTCGCGAGAAGCATTTCATAAGCTGTATTTCCGTCTTCCGCTGTCTCGATTTCGTAACCTTCTTGTTCGAGACTGAACTTCAAACCTTTTAACAGAATCGCTTCATCGTCTACAACCAATAGTTTTTCTGCCATCGCGCACTCCTTCGGTAAATTTTCTCATATCTCATTATAACAGAGAATTGTAAAAACTTAACGGTTTTTGATGATTGACCATGAAAATTTCATGAACAATTCGTGAATCCGCGCAGTGTATCCCTTATGGTCGTTCGAACCGGGTTTAAAAGAATCCCGCAACAAAGGTCAAAGAATTTTGTAGTATCTTAGAGTGAACAAATTGCTCGACGAAGTTCGTCGAGATCCTGAGGCAGTATCGTCCGGAAATCGATCCGCACCACATCCCGTTCGATGGTCACTTGGATCGGCACATCACGCAGGCGGAGCTCCTCAGCAATTTTTGAGGCTTTCTTGGTCTTCGAGCGAATTTCGATTCCGAACGATGGCAACGACGTGTGTGCAAACGTTCCGCCGCCGACTGCCGAAACGAGCTCGCACGGCCGAATTTCGAGACCTTCTCCCACCGATCCGAGGCTCTCAACAAAGGCCATTGCTCTTTGCCGCAACTCTACACTTTGCACGGTCAACATCTCGCTGAGCAGAGACGGAACTCCTTGAATCGCATCGATCAAAGTCGAACAGAGAATCGCGATCGTCGCCTTATCCAGTCGCATCGCGCGGTATAGAGGATGTCGCTTGAGCTGATCGATGTATTTTTTCTTGCCGACGATCAAGCCGGCCTGTGTGGATCCGATCAATTTGTCTCCCGAAAACGAGAGCAGATCGGCGGATTTCATCAAGGACTTGATGTTTTTGCCTTCGATGTACTCGGTTTCGATCGCGCCATGAATCAAGGTCGGATCCAGCACCCCGGACCCGAGGTCGACATAGTACGGAATCTGAAACTCGGATGCCAACTCAAAGAGTTCCTGATTTTTCGGGCGTCTCGATTGTCCGATGACGGCAAAATTGCTCGGCTCGACGCGCAAAATCAGCGCGCAGTCCGATCGTTTTTCGATCGCGTAGCGATAATCGGACGCTCGTGTCACATTGGTCGTTCCCACCTCGATGATATCCGCTCCCGACAGTGCAGCGACATCCGGAATACGAAAACTGCCGCCGATTTCGACCTGCTCTCCGCGCGAAACCACGACGGTGCGCCCTTTTGCGAGAGCGGCGAGTACCAACATGACGGCTGCCGCATTGTTGTTCACAGCGATTGCCGCCTCACATCCGGTGATGCGGCGAAGCAATTCGGAGACATGTTCGTTTCGATCTCCACGTTCTCCGGTTTCGATCGAGAGTTCCAAGTTGCAGTACCCGCTGAGCAAGCTTTCGATTCCTTTCGCACGAAAAATGCTCCGCCCAAGATTGGTATGCAAAATCACCCCCGTGCCGTTGATCACGCGTCGCAGAGGCAGGGTGAGCAGTTGCCGGATCCGAGATTCCGTCCTCCGAATCACCAGAGTTTTGAGATCGCTTTCCTCTGCCGAAGTCGCGTCGTCCAGCAACTCACGCCGGAGTCGTCCGATTTCCTCCACGACGAGGTCTTTCAGGATTTCATGATCGACGGGTTCGGTTTTCACCGAACGCAAGATGTCATCCACCTTCGGTAGGTTTCTCAAAAATTCATTCTTTGTCATTTCACACCCAATTTAAAATAGTCTCCGGTCCAATCGATCACTCGGCCGATCACCACCGGATCAAACCGCGATTGACTCGCGCGTATCGCATGCAACGCTTTCTCTCGGTCTTCGGACGGGACGGCAAAGACCAATCCGCCCGATGTCTGCGGATCACAAAGATAGTCCGAGGCAGCGGTTTGCAGCCAAGAAGAGTCCGGAAGGAACGGTTTCACAAATTCCTTGTTGCGATAGGTACCGGCGGGAATTAGTCCTATGCGCGCAAATTCCTCCGCTTTCGGTAACACCGGAACCTGATCGCACCACAATTCGATCGAATAGCGCCGCGGTTCGATCATCTCGCTGAGATGACCGAGCAGCCCGAATCCGGTGATGTCCGTGCATGCATGCACCGGGACGCCCGCTTCGATCATCGCTTCGGCAGCATATTTGTTGAGCTCCGCCATCGTTTCGATCACTTCTGCAGTCGCCGCATCGTCCAGCATGTCGCCCTTCGCCGCCGTGGTATATAGCCCCGTTCCGACCGGTTTGGTCAGGATGAGCACATCGCCGACAACGGAGCCACGGTTTTGCCAGATGCGATCCGGATGCACCAACCCGCTGACCGACAGACCGTACTTCGGTTCCGGATCGTCGATGCTGTGTCCCCCGACGATCACGGCACCCGCCTCATGTACTTTGTCGGCTCCGCCACGTAAAATTTCAGTCAGCAAGTCCAGATTGCAAGTCTTGGGAAAACCGACGATATTGAGCGCCAAAACGGGCCGGCCGCCCATCGCATAAACATCGCTCAATGCATTGG
>JAUMWO010000037.1 GCA_030529605.1 Bacillota bacterium
TAAATTGCATCTAAAATGGGATCCGCACGGTGATTGAGGTGCCTTCGCCGAGGACGGACTCGATGGCCATCGTGCCGCGCAGCGCCTTGACGATGCCGTCTGCAATCGCAAGCCCGAGGCCGGTTCCGCCGCTTTCGCGAGAGCGATCCTGATCGACGCGGTAGAAGCGCCGCGTCAGTTGAGCGATTCGATCCTCCGGGATCCCATAACCATGGTCCGTGACGCGAAGTTCAATCTGACGCCCGTCTAGGCGAGCGGAGAGGTCGATCGCGGTATTGGGCTCCGAATACTTCACGCTGTTCTCGATAAAACAGCGCAAAAGCTGTGTAAGCAGATTTTCATCCGAGTAGATGCGTGGTTGCGTCTGCGCTTCGTCACGGCCAAGCGAGTAGGGCTCCGTATCCACCGCGGCATCCACCGCGGCGTGCGCATCGTCGTCGATCGAGGCACCTGCCGCGGAAAGGCTACCCGGACCACGGTACGAAAAGAAGCGGTCGGGATAGAGTAGGCGAGCGTCGCTCAAAACGCGCTCCATCCACGGATCGATGTCCATTTCGGCATAGGTCGGCCGCAGCTTTTTGTTTTCCAGCCGGGCGAGCAAGAGCAGCGAATCCGTCAAGGATTTCATATGATTGGCTTCGGATTCGATGGCGCCGAGCGCTTCTTCGAGCAAGGCCGGATCTTCCGCTCGATAACGCCGCACCAAGTCGAGATAGCCGATGATGATGGTGAGCGGGATGCGCAACTCGTGCGAAACATCCGAAGTAAACCGTTTTTGATCGTCGTAGGCATCTTGGAGATTGGCGAGCATGCGGTTGAGGCTGTCGACCAGATGTGTCACCTCATCGTCGACATTCGGCCGCGGAATGCGATCGTTGTACTCTTCAAAATTGATGGTTCCGACGATCGCGCTCAGGTCCTTCAGCGGTTGCAGTGACGTCCGCGCAAAGACGGTCCCAAATGTCAGCAGAAGTCCGACTCCGACTGCGCCCGCAAAAAAGAGGGCGGAGTTCAGGATCAGTACGAAATCGCTCTCGCTCTTGGCAAAGTAGACAAAAATGATATAGATGCGAGGTTCCGACGCGAGAGGGAGCACCCGCACCGAGTAATAGGTTCGCGTATTGAGAAGGTATGACTTATGGATCGTGGGCACGCCGGAAGAAGCATCCATATAATAAAAATCAAAATCGATCGGCGCGCGCTGCTGCGTCGCCGTGTTTTCGACCTGCATCCGAATCCGTCCCAGATTCTTTTCCTGATCCATATGATCCGTAAATTGAAACGAGATCTGCTCGTTCGGCTCGCGCAGTTGCTTGGATGCCTTCTGCGTCAGTGCATAGACGGAGGATTTCGTCCGAGGATCATCAAACAAGCTTCGGCCGGCCGCATCCACCAAAAGCACCGAATACTTGGACGAATCGTACACTCCCTTTGCCCGAATCGCGTTGAGCAGATAGACAAAACGGTCTTCCGGGCTGTAGCGGCTCAGCGATTCCGACTGTTGATCCGCGATTTCGGACAGATGAGTAACGACATCGGTGAACTCGCTGTGGATGCGTCGATCCAGATAGCCCACTGTAATAAACGTGATCAGAAGCATCGCCACGATCGACAGCATGCTGAACAGCACGATGTGAAACACCGTGATCCGAGTGGTCAGCTTGAGGCGGCGCCTGGGATTATCGAACGACATAGCCCCGCCCGCGCACCGTCTGGATCAGCTTGCGCTCAAAGCCCTTATCCACCTTGTCCCGCACATATTTAATGAAGACATCGACGACATTGGGGTTGCCGTAGTAGGCATAGCCCCACACACGCTCCAGGATCTGCTCCCGCGAGAGGACGATCTCCTTATTGGCGACGAGGTAGCTGAGCAGATTGTACTCCGTCTTTGACAGCTCGATCGGTTGCCCCGCCCGCGTGACCTCGAAGGTCCGGTGATTGATCGTGAGATCCTCGAAGGTCAGGATCTTATTTTCCGGACCTTGCTCCGACTTTCGGATGTTGGCGCGAATCCGCGCGAGCAGCTCCTCAAAGACAAAGGGCTTTGCGACATAATCGTCCGCCCCCGAATCCAGCCCGGCGATGATGTCCTTGGTGTCGTCGCGCGCCGTCAACATGATGATTTTCGTCTCCGGATGACTCGCCTTGATTGCGCGGCAAGCCTCCATTCCGTCCATCACCGGCATCATCACATCCATCAAGATCAGGTCATATCCGCCATGCGTCACCTTCTGGACCGCTTCCATCCCATTTCGCGCGGTGTCCGTTTCGTAGCCCTCATGGTTCAGTTGCAGTTCCAAAATACGGAGAATTTTCACTTCGTCATCTACAATTAAAATTTTGTCCATTGCTCTTATCCTTTCCGTCTTTCGTTCCGATACTATCATAAAAAGGTAAAAAATTCATTAAACCGGGGGCAATCGTGATCGAGTTCTTCGCGTTCTTATTCGGAATCAGCATTGGATCCTTCTTGACCGTCTGTATCTATCGACTGCCGGAGGGGCGATCGATCGCACATCCGCCGTCACACTGCGAATCCTGCGGGTACCGTCTCAAAATTCTCGATCTGATTCCTGTCGTGAGCGGGTTGATGTTGCGAGGGCGATGCCGAAATTGCGGCGCTCGGTTTTCCATGCGCCACGTTTGGGTAGAACTGATAAACGGAGCGCTCTATGCCCTGATCGCTTATCTGCAAGGAATCTCCGCGGCCTCGATTCTCGCGATGCTCGTCACATCCTACATGCTGGTGATCGCATGGATCGACTACGATCATCGACGGATTCTCAATTCGATGGTGGTGTTCGGACTGCTGTTCTTTGGCGGCTATCTGGCATTGGCACCGCTGGCCGAATCCTACTTGGGGCTCGAACCCATGACGGTCGCCTGGAAGGAACGCGCTCTCTGGATGGGCGGGATCGCCCTCGTCGGGGTGTTGATCGCGCTCCTTCCTCCGCGGTTCCGACCGATCGGACTCGGCGACATCAAACTGTGCGTCGTCATCGCCCTGATCGCAGGGCCGGCGACGCCGTTTTATCTGATCTTCTCCGTCTTTTTCGGAGGGGCGCTCGGCGTTGCGATCACGATACTGGGATTTGTGAAGTGGAAGGAAAGGATCCCGTTCGGTCCCTTCTTGGCGATGGTGACCATCTTCTTCCAGATTTATCCCGAGCTGCAGGGGCTCTTTCTTCTTTCCTGAGCGTTGACAGAGCAAGATGAGAGTGCGAAAATAACGTTATCACAGTGGGGCGCGATCCATCGGGTCGTGATAAGGGAATATGCTACGACAAAGAATGCGTTTGGGTGACATCCTCGTCACCAGTGAAATCATCACGAAAGAGCAACTTGCGCAGGCGCTCGAGGTGCAAAAACAAAAGGGAGACAAACTCGGTGCGACCTTGATTTCTCTCGGTTTTCTGCGCGAAGAACAACTGTTTCGGGTCCTCGGGGATCAGTTCGGCATCCCGTACATCGATGTCGCGACCGTGCACATCGACCCGAAGGTGCCCAAGATCATCTCCGAGTCCGTCGCCAAGCGGCACAAACTGATCCCGGTCTCGCTCGAGGGCAACCGCCTGACCATCGCGATGGCGGATCCGCTCGACATCGTCGCACAGGATGACATCCGACTGATCAGCGGCATGGAAGTCTTGCCGGGGATCGCTTCCGCGCAAGACATTATGAAGGTCAGCGATCGCTACTATGACAACAGCGAAACCGCCCAGCGTGCTGCCGACGACTTCAACGCCCAAAAGGTCAGTCTCGACGAGAACGAAGAGACCGAAGATGCCGGCGTCACCAACGCGCCGATCGTTCGTCTGGTCAACAGCATCATCAACCAAGCGGTCAAATCCCGGGCGAGCGACATTCACTTTGAGCCCTTCGAAAAATACCTCAAGATCCGGATGCGGGTCGATGGAGAGCTTCGCGAAATGATGACCCAGGCGCATGCCATGCATGCCGCCATGGTCACAAGGATCAAGATCATGTCCAAGCTCAACATCTCCGAAAAGAGGGTTCCTCAGGACGGTCGTGTCGCGGCCATCATCGAAGGAAAACCGATCGACATGCGGGTCTCCATCCTACCGACCGTCTACGGCGAGAAAGTGGTTATCCGACTTCTCGACCAGGGAGGACTCGTCGTCAAGAAAGAGCAACTCGGCTTCTCGGAGCACAACCTCGAGCTCGTCAATAAAATGCTGTTGGTTCCGGAAGGCATCATACTTCTGACCGGCCCGACCGGAAGCGGTAAGACGACCACGCTGTATTCCGTCCTCCGGGAACTCAACAAACCGACCAAGAACATCATCACGGTCGAGGACCCGGTCGAGTACCGTCTCGACGGGATCAACCAAGTGCAGGTCAACGCCAAAGCCGGACTCACCTTTGCGAGCGGACTGCGCTCCATCCTGCGTCAGGACCCGGACATCGTCATGCTCGGAGAGATCCGGGACAGCGAGACGGCGGAGATCGCCGTCCGTGCCTCGATCACCGGGCACATCGTGCTCTCGACCATCCACACCAACGACACCATCTCGACGATTTCACGTCTGACCGATATGGGGATTCCGAGCTATCTCGTCGCTTCGGCGGTCGTCGGCATCATCGCACAACGTCTCGTGCGCAAAATCTGTCCAAAATGCTCGGAGGAGGTCGAAGCGACCGATCTCGAGAAAAAATATCTCCACATGGAAGACCATGAGCATGTGAAAATCTACCGCGGCAAAGGCTGCATCGCCTGCGGAGGTTCCGGATATGCCGGACGTACCGGAATTCACGAAGTGTTGCTCGTCGACAAAGACATCAAGTCGATGATTTCGGCGGAACGCCCGGAGAACGAAATCTTTGAAGTCGCTCGTCAAAAAGGCTTGCAGACACTCAACGAACACTGCATTCAGCTCGTGCTACAAGGTCGTACGACGGTCGAAGAACTCGTACGTATGACATATCACTTCGGTTAGGGAGGTCGCAGATGACTTTGGAACAATTGGTACAACAGGCGCTCGGGCCCGGAGTTTCCGACATTCACATTTCCGTCGGTTCTCCGCCTCTGATCCGTCTCAATGGACAGATCGTTCGACTCAATCTGCCGATGGTCACACCGGAACTTTCCGAACGCCTCGCCAATGAGGTGTTGACCGAAGACACGCGGCAGCGTCTGCGCGAACAAGGGGAGGTCGACCTGTCGTACTCGGTTCCCGGGCATGGGCGTTTCCGTATCAATGTCTACCGGCAGCGCAACTCCCTCTGTATGGCGATGCGTGTCGTCAATATGATTATTCCGACCATCGACAGCCTCGGGCTTCCGCCGATCTTGAAGCAGATTGCATCCAAGCGTCGCGGACTGGTCCTGGTCACCGGCCCGACCGGTAGCGGTAAGTCGACGACGCTCGCGGCGATGATCGACTACATCAACCAGACCCGCAATGAAAACATCATCACGATCGAGGATCCGATCGAGTATCTTCATAAACATGGACGTTCCATCGTCAACCAGCGCGAGGTCGGGGGCGACACCCGAAGCTTTGCCAACGCACTCCGTGCGGCGCTCCGTCAAGACCCTGACATCATCTTGGTCGGTGAGATGCGTGACCTCGAGACCATCGCGACGGCGGTTACGGCGGCAGAGACCGGTCACCTCGTCCTCTCGACGCTTCACACCGTCGGTGCGGCAAAGACGGTCGACCGTGTCATCGACGTATTCCCTCCACACCAACAGCAACAGGTCCGCACGCAGTTCGCATCGATCATCGAGGCCGTCATTTCGCAGCAGCTCCTCGTGCGAGCGGACGGTATGGGTCGAGTTCCCGCGTTTGAGATCATGACGGCGACCGGAGCGGTCCGCAACCTGATCCGCGAAGGCAAGAGCCACCAGCTCAGCACCGTCATCCAGACCTCGACTTCCCTCGGGATGGAATTGATGGATTCCTCGCTCGTGCGGCTGTACAAGCAGGGCCTCATCGATGCCGAGACGCTCCGCAAATATGCTGTCGATAACGACATGCTCAACCGATTGCTCACATAGGAGAGGACATGGCGCTCAATTATACGACCAAAGAAATCGATCTCAACGGCAAGGTGGTCAGCGGACTCTATGAGGCGGATTCCCCCGAAGCCGTCGCTCATATGATCCGTGAGAAAGGGCACCGACCGATCCGCATCGAGGTGCAAAAAATTTCGATCGCGAGCAAGGAGCTCAACCTCTTTCCAAAGAAGGCGAAAGTCAAAGAACTCGCGATCTTCTGTCGTCAGCTGCACACGATGCTGCATGCCGGAATGCCGCTCCTCGCTTGCCTCGATGTCCTCGAGCAGCAACAGACCAACAAACAATTTGCCGGGGTCATCCGGGATCTTTCGATCCGCGTTCAGAAAGGAGAAATCCTCAGCGATGCGATGCGCTCTCACGGCAATTATTTCCCTGAGATCCTGCTCAGCATGGTCGCATCCGGGGAGTTGACCGGAAACCTCGACGAGGTCATGGAACGGATGGCGGTCCACTTCATTAAGGAACAAAAGATCAACAACAAGATTAAATCCGCGACACGTTACCCTATCATTGTCGCGGTGTTTGCTCTCGGAGCGGTGGTCTTTTTGATGACCAATGTTGTTCCAACTTTTGTTGAACTTTTTGAGGGATCCGGTTCCGAACTCCCGGGGATTACTGCTTTTGTAATCTCAGTCTCCGATTCTATGGTAGCCGGATGGTGGATATATCTCTTGGTCATCGTCGGCTTGGTCGTCGGAGTCAAACTTGCTTTAAAAAATAAAGAAATCAAATTGCAGTTTGACCGTTTGAAGTTTCTGATTCCCGGGATCAAAAAGTCGATTTCCCAGATCGTGACCTCGCGTTTTACGCGGACGATGTCGACTCTCCTCAGTGCGGGAATCCCGCTTCTCGCAGCGATCGAGTCCGCCGGTGTCGTCACGGGCAACACCTACGCGATGAAGCAACTCGAAGCGGTGACGGAGGATGTGCGGAAAGGGGTTCCGCTCGCACCGCTTCTGGCGCGCACCAATCTCTTTCCGAAGATGATGACCTCGATGGTCAGCATCGGAGAAGAGTCCGGATCACTCGAGGAGATGCTGGAAAAGACGGCGGACTATTTTGACGAAGAGCTCGACGCTGCGATCACCGCGCTTCTGGCGATGCTTGAGCCGATCATGATCGTCGTGGTCGGTGGAATCGTCGGTTTTGTGGTTATCGCGATGATGCTCCCAATGTTGACCCTGTTCAGCACCATCCAGTAAACGAGAGATCGTTTTTTTGCCTTGATCGGCGAGTTGGTGGTGTTTTTTCAAAAAAACATAAGTATCTGTTTACTGGATGAGTGCGCGGGTATAAAATGGGCGAGCCGGTAGATCGAAAAACCAAGCTCACGACCCATGGAATCTATCCGCAAGGCGGTAGATATAAAATTCCTAGGAGGAAGAAATGCAATTCAAAAACAAAAAAAGAAAAGGTTTCACCATCGTTGAGATCCTGATCGTGGTCATCATCATCGGTATCCTCGCAGCCCTCGTTGTACCAAGAATGATCGATGCTACAAAGCAAGCGAAACTCAACTCGGCACTCGGACAGCACCGTACTGTGGTCGGTCAAATCAATGTAGAGCTGGCGTCCAAGCCGGAAATTGATCTTAATGGTTTGAAAGCTCAACTCAAAAAGGCATTCGATAAGTTTGATGAGACTAGCGGTGTTCTCAGTACAAAAAATGGCGATACAAAGGTCGAAGCGGGTGGAACAAACGGGTTTAAAATTACCACTACAAGCACTGAAGTGACAGTGCCACCTGCTGATGGTGTTACAACAATCGAGAAGCCATAAGTGAGGTAAGCTGTGAGGTTTTTGAACAAAAAACCGCATAGAATCGCAGAGGAGGGTTCGGCGTATGTCTGGGCCCTCATTTTGCTTATTATCATCTCCTTGGCTTCTGTCGTGATCAACGGGTTTCTCAATGCGGACATCCGTGAGAATCGACTGTACCGCGATCACAAGGCACTTTACTATGCGGCAAACTCCGGATTGGATTTGGGATATGGGGCACTTTTGACGACCTATCATCCTAATCCGTCTGCCCCGAATCCTTCGGATGGTAGCTTGCTCAATTGGTACATTGCTCGATTGGCAGTCGCACCAACGGAGGAGCTGAACCAAGTATTCGAGATCAAAGACCGCAATTCCAATGTTGTTGCGACTGCTGATGTCAATGTCTCTCGTCAGGAGATCGACGGTTTTTTTTGGATTGTAATTCGTTCGACCGGTCAAGTGAAGGGGATCACTCGTCCGGACCCTGCCGATCCGAGTAAATCGGTTCCTGAGACATTAACCCTATACATGCGCATCAACCCGAGCAACCAGGTTGAAGTACTTTATGACGGAATGAAACGCCCGTGAGGTAATTATGTACAATCGCAAACGAGCTCTAACTCTTGTTGAAATTTTGATTGTTGTTTCGCTACTTGGGATCGTAACATTGTTTACGGTTCAGCTTTTTCTTGCGACGGCCTCGGCTCAAAAACAATCGGCTGATCGTTATGACATTCAAAATTCAATTCGAGTAGCGACACAATATACTGATCGAGTAATTAATGAGTCCACCGCGATTTTTACGATCCCTGAAGGGCGTTTTTTTGAGGCGAATTTGACCGATGGATGGGATTATTTCGGATTATCGGACGATAAAGGCGAGATCATTCGCTATGTCTATGAGTCGCGAGGCGGAGCACCCGCCACACATCATAAAGAAGTCTTAGTTCCAAAGAAAAAAGGAATTACTTATGGCCTGGAGTTCTATCGTCCGGATGCAGCGTCGGGTTTCGCTGCTGGTGCGACGGCGGCTCCGGAGGGTTATGTTGGATACAAGATTAAGGCGTTCAAAGATGGTGCGGTATTGGGTGACGTTAACGTCGATACAGCACTCGAAGCGAAGAATGCGCTCCAGGTTGTTTTCCGCGGCACGGCTTCTACACCTTCGGTTGCTCTTGCATATCGATCAGAGCAAAGACCGAATTACGACACCTACGGCGTCATCAGCTTCGTACTCGATAATTCCGGGAGCATGTCTTATGATCTCAAAGGTGGCTCCGGTGGAGAATCGCGGATCTCGAAGCTCAAGAAAGCGATGAAAACGATGCTCGAGCGTTTGATGAGTCAGGAAAAATTGGTTTTAAAGTTGATTCCGTTTTCCACCACTGCCAACTATCCTCATCTGCTGCGTAATACGTCGACGGAGCACCCTGAGTTCCGGTCCTATGTGCCGGGCGAAACGCTCACAGACACCAACGGAGATGGCAAACCGGATGTAGGACGCTATTTGACGGAGCTGAAGCAAGCGGAGCAAATTGTCAAAAACATGACCGCGAGCGGGGCGACGAACATCGGAGACGGTTTGAGACGCGCTTATTACGGTAGTATTAAGATGGTCAACGACTTGAAGAGAGAGGGGAAACCCAACTCGCAGCAATATGTCATTGTATTGGTCGATGGGGTTTCGACCACATTGTCCGGACGTTTGGCAAATCCGGATTTGTACAAAGGAGGTACGGAATATCCATATCCTCGTAATTACGACAATCTGATGGTGAACGTCGGCGGAGAAAAGACATATGTCTATGAATATTTTGAAGGGCCGGGTGAGTATCCGTTTATGTATTGGTCCAATCAAAAAGATCTGACGGAGTTTAATACTTGGAAACGTTCTTGGATCCAGCCGGCGACGCCATGGAAACCAGGTTCGCAATTCGTCGGATGGCGTAGCACATCCAATCTGATCCCTTACCAGGCTCCGAACGACATCCGCATTCGTCCGAAGGAATATGCCAATCTCATGGCGCAACGTGTCCGTGCGGACGGAACGGGGAATCAAATCCGCGCCTATCTCATCGGTTTTTCCGAGAAGTCGCGTGACCTCAATGATTTGGCGGAACTCGCGCAAAATTTGGGTATCGATCCTGTAAAAGACCTTGGGAAACGGTATTTCCGATTTGAAAATAAAGGAGGTACCGAAACGCTCGACTTGGAAGCGGTCTTCCGAGCAATCGAAACGGATATTATGACCGACCTTTGGCATATCCGCGGACCAAATTTGTAGTATAATTAGGGGAAGACAAAAACAATCAATGGACAAGGAGGACTCGATGAAGAAGCGAAGTGCCTTTACACTCTTGGAATTAATAATCGCCGTGTCGATCATCGCGATGATGTCGCTCCTCTTTGTCATGGTGATGACGCATTCCTTCTGGTCTCAGCATGCGGTTCGCGAGCAGACGCAGGAAGTACTTAACAATCAAAAACAGATTGAGTCCGAAATCGCAGAACTCAAAAGCCAAATGGCATCCGGCGCGCCGGTAAATACCGTTTCCATTCCTGCCTTCAAACCGGGGCATTCGGTCAATGTCGTTGCACTTCAGGTTGGAAAGGGATACGATGCGACGTTTGCATTGGTTGCAGATTATCGCGAGCCGGTGATTGAAGTGCCCAAAATTGCGGATGCCAAAACGACGGTATCCGGGTTTGATGTGGTTCATAAAGGGGCTCCCAATATTACAGATAAGGCGGGACTCCGTTTGAGTGGATCGTTTACGCGAAAAGATCATCTCACACTGGTAGAAACTTACTATTGGTATGCTTCCGTTCCTGGATTCAACATCCCGGTTCCGGATCATCTCTCCGATGCCGATATCGAGAGCAGTGGGAGATATCCGCGTTTTCCGGAACAATATGAATTGATTCCGGTCACCTCCAGAAAAGAACTGGAGCTTTCGTCTATTCCATCGACAGTTGATCTTGCAGGACGACATGTTGTCATGCTGGTTTCTCCGGCGGGTGTTACCGGTAAGATCGGTGAACCTGCTGTATCTCGTCCTGTTTTGATTACGGGACTCCCGATCGTTGACAGACTGGTTCTACGTCTCGACGGCTCTTTTGCGATTCATCAAAATGACCGCACCGTGACAAGCGTCGATCTCGACCGTTGGACCAACCTTGAGAACAAAACGACACCGGTCGCTCAATCCGGTCCTACGAAACCGACTCATGTTTCAACCGACAGCGGTGTTTCGTTTATCGCCGATCGGGTCCAGTTTAAAGTGGGAGCAGGATTCCGCTATGCGATTCCGCACATCTCCGGGAAAGCGACAGCGGTATTTGTGGCAAAAGGTGTCGTTCCGGAGAGTTTCTTTCAAATCGGAGCGCGCACAAGTAGTGGTGGCATCAATCCGCAAGCGAGTTTTGTTGAATCTGCCGAAACGAAGATGCTTTCGGATGGCTATACACTTTACTGGAAAGAAGTGAACCTGACCGGACGAGCGGATGCTGTTTCGATCGGCGATGCGGATGTAGAAGTAGCTGAGGTTTTGCTGTTTAATAAAGCGTTCAACGCGACGGATCGAAAGGCGCTGGAAGACTATCTGATCGCCAAGTATCAACCGACGATCAAAGGACAACCGATCGATTCGATTCCGGATGTTGCTGTTGAAATAAAAGCAAAACAAAACTTTGTGTTCCCG